>JBBSMJ010000061.1:0-7297 GCA_038233235.1 Actinomycetes bacterium
CAGGTCCGATCGTCACCCTCAGCCGTCACGGCCGGCGAAGAGGCTCCTAGCGGAGTATCCGTTGGCCTCGAGGCGGTCCTCCTCCGGAGGCGTGGCGGACACGGGTCGGTCAGTCGTCGGCCGGACGCGAGTGCGCAGCCGCCGCGTTGCCATGGTCAGGATGATTCCGCCGACGAGGCCGGCGAGGCCCCATCCCCACGGGTTCGGGGGCGCGGTGGTGGCACCAGTCAGCTGGTCCGCCTTGGTCGGAACCTCAGCGGCGGCCACTGGCGGCGGCTTGTCGACCACGTCGATGCCACTGGCGGCACCCGTACCGCCACTCTTGCGCGACCCCCTGTTGGTGAAACCCAGCTGCTCGAGCAGTGCCCTGAGGTTGGCACCGTCGGTCGAGGTGTGCCACACGGCCGGAGCGTTCCAGATAGCGCCTGAATCGTCGTAGGACGATTGGGTCGAGATCCAGGGCCCGCCTTCAGCCTTCAGGTAGATCCGGTCCACGCGCCAAACCCCTACGTCGTGGATCAGCCAGGTCACCGTAATCCCGGGTCCGGCCGCGTGGTCCACTTCCGACTGGTCCACGCCCCCGCCGCCCCCGCCGCCGGAGGCGCCGACCAGCCGGGCCAGCAGCTGATAGTCCGCGTCAGTGGTGTAGAGCGAGGCGGTGCGACCCTTCTGTGGTTCCACCAGCAGCACGCTGGTCGGACCGCCAGCCCATGTCGGCGGGGCGAAGAGCAGAGTCGACAGCACGAGTCCCAGTACGGCGAGCACTGACCTGCGGTGACGCATGGCGGTCTCCTCGTTCGACTGCCCCTGGTACACCGCACGCGGGCTCACGGTTCCCGGTTCACGGCAGCGGCGTGGTCGACCGGGCGATCGTCCGGGCACGCGCACGAGTCAGGTTGCCCTCGAGGCGCAGCGTCGTGTCGCCGTACTGCCAGATGAGCGTGTGCCCGGCAAGTCTGGCGGTTTCTGTGCGGCTACTCCCGTCCGGGTTGAGGACGACGACCTCGTGCGGCTCGTCGAACCACAGCGCCGGTGAACCAGCCACCGAGGTGTACTTGTCTGCGCGGGCCACCTTGAGAAACGTGTAATCGAGCCGGCCGTCGAACTGGTCCAGGCGCACGGTGCCGTCGCGCCCGCCGGTCCAGCTCATCGACAGCAGCCGGCGATCGGCGGACACCTCGACTCCCTGCGGCACGCCGAGGGCGTCGGGAACCACAGCACCGAACGCCACGAGTGCATTGGCCTGCTCGATAGTGGTGGCTCCGGCCGCGGGCGGAGGTGGTGGCGCCATTGATGGGCGGGGGGTGACCTCGTGACGGACGATGACGCCGGCGAAGCCGAACCAGTCGGCGACGGTCGCCCGCACCGGCGGCGTCGCAAGCAGCGCGAGGAGGAGCGTGGTCACCACCGCTACCGCGCGGCGGCGATTGGTCGCGACAACCTCGACAACTCGCCGCAGCACGTGCTGCGGAGTAGTCGCAACTACCGGAGGGGGAACAGCGGAAAGCCGCGTCATCACCGCGGCGGTCAGCCCGGGGAGGGGCGTCGGCTGCGGTGCGGCGCGGCCGAGCAGGACGAGGTCGCCGGCGACTGCTTTGTAGCGGGTGTCAGGCGCCATACCCCACCTCCCTCCTGTGTACGTCGTCATCTTCGAGCGCAGCTGTTTCCGGACGGGCGAGCTCGTCATGCAGTTGCCGCAGCGCCCGGTGCAGTCGTGACTTCACCGTTCCTCGGGGCCAGCCGAGCACTGTTGCGGTTTCGGCCTCGTCGAACTCCAACAGGTAGCGGCATGTCACGACCAGCCGTTGCTTCTCTGACAGCCGAGCCAGTGCCTCCACCAGCTCGGCGCGCCGCTCCCGCGACAGCGCTGTGGTAGCCGGGTTGTCGGCTTCTGGAGCCGTCAGCAGCGGCGCGGTCCGCTCCCACGCTGACTGCTCGCGGGCGGCTCGCCGTCCGGCGGCGCGGTGCAAGTTGCGGGCCTCGTTGGCGACGATCCGCAACAGCCATGGTCTGAACGCTGCTCCTTTTCGAAACCGGCTCAGTGCGCGGTACGCCTTGACGAACGCCTCCTGCACGACGTCTTCCGCGTCCGGCCCCGCACCGAGCAGGGAAGCGGCGCGCAGCGCCACCGGGGCATGACGATTCACCAGCTCCGCGTACGCGTCTCGGTCGCCTCCGCGCACACGAGCCAGGGCTTCGGCATCCTCCCTGTCGGCGCTGATCCGCCTCTCCGTTGTCCGCTGCCTGTTTGCCTGTCTACACCGGAGCGGCTCAGCGGGTTCCAGGAAGAATGCTGAGCGCGGCTCGGCCGTCTGCTTGCCCTCGGTTCGCAATGTGCTTAACTCACCCAGAGTGCTGACCGCTGGCCGAGAGCTCAGTTCTCGTCGAGTTCCGGCAGTTCCGTCCAGCTGGTCGGCAGCTCGACCGCTTCGGTGGTCGGGGTGAACGACGGGTCGAGGCGCAGCAGGTCCCACTCGTTGATCCAGGCACGGACGTACTGACGCATCCGGGTTGCTCCCAGCCGTTGCAGCCCGGTGACATCGGGCGGGTCCCACCCGAACGACTCGGCGTGCAGCGCCTTGAGCTGGCGGTAGGCACGAGCCAGCTCTGCGTCGTCGGGCGGGGTCAGCAATCGCATTTCCCGCTCGATGGCACGCATGCCTTCTGCCGCACCGGCGACCAGGGCGGCGTATTCCGGCGTCTGCTTCGCCCGCAGCTTCTCGGGTATGCGCGTCCGATCGTCCTTCTCGGTCAACACGGCAGCGTCGTAGTCGTCGGTCATGGCCAGCACGCTCACCAAGGGCGAGCCGGGATCGCCGGGATCGGCGCGCAGCCACCCGGCGAGTTCGGCGTAGGCGCGGCCGCGTTGCAGCGGGGAGTACCGACCGATCAGCTCCACCTCGTCGAAGAGCAGCACCCAGCCGGCTTCACCCGCCGCGACCAGCAATCGGGCCAGGAAGCGGATGCGCTGCCTGGCCAGCTCTCGGGCGGGCACCGGCCGCAGCTCAGGACGACCCAATCCGGCCTCTCGCGCCTGCCGCCGCAGAACAGCGACGCCGAGCGGGTCGCCCGACCAGAACCGCACGATCGCCTCGGCAAACTCCGCGTCGGCGGTCTGCACTCGCGGGAACAGGTTGAGGGTGAGCGGGAAGCGCTCGTCGACAGCGTCGCTGCCAACCGCCCATCGCAGCAGCTCGGCGTAGCCGGCCGCCCCCGGGTCGAGGGAGGCTGCGGCCTCGGCGACCGCGCCGCCGCTACCCCCCGGCAGCAGCGCGGATTCGACCGCCGCGCGCAGTACTTTGGCCGGGTCGTGCAGCGGGGTTTCCTTGCTCACCACGACTCGACTCACCACAAAGCCACGATCGAGCGCGAGCAGCGAAAGGTGCTCCAATAGGTGGCTCTTGCCGGACCCGAAGCCGCCACCGAGTAGCAGCCCCCGCGGGCCGCGGCGGGTTTCCGCTCCGTCGAGCAGGGTGGCGAAACGATCCTCGATGTCCGGCTGGCCGCTGCCGAGAGTGGCAACGGCGTAGCGGCTGGGCACCCCCGAACGCAGCGCCTCGACCGAGCGGCGGGCCGCCAGCCGGTCACCCGAGGCAGTTATGGCCGCCGTCATCGGACGGCCTCCAAGCGGGTCTCCAGGCGGATCAACGCGGCGTAGGGGTTGGTGCGCCGGCGGTCTCGCACCTCGTCGACGACGCGCAGGTGCAGTGCGCCGTACGCCGGGAGGCCGCGGGCCTCGTCGCTGACCAGCTCCGGCGGTAGTGCGACGGCGACGAACGCCCCGCGGAGCACGTCGGTGGCGTCGATCAGCTGCCGCAGCACTTCATAGGCGTCGAGCACCGCAGCCTTGCTGTAGTAGACGCCGACCCGCTCCTCGACGGGGGGACGCCGCGACACCGACAACCGGGCGAGGTCCAGGTCGAGGACCAGCCCCGGCCCGCCGCCCCGACTCAACCACGCGGCGAGCGACACGAGCAGCTCGCGCGCGTTGTGCCGGCCAACCCGGGCATACAGCGAGGCGGAACGCAGGTCGCGCAAAGGCACCTTGTCTCCGACGAGCCAGCCGGTCACCGCCGAGCGCTCGGCCGCGGTGACCTCGCCGGTGCCGAGTTCCGCCTGGCACAACCGCAACAGCGCCAGGCGAAAGTCCCGGGCGAGTGACAGGTCGTGCAGCAGTGTGGACTCGAGCTGTCGCCGCACGCTGCGCGCCAGCTCCCGGGCATCGATGTCGTGCCGCTCGGCGACCGCGCTCACCGCCACGTCGGTGCCGTCAGCCGGGACGCCAAGTTGGTCGTAGGCCGCGGCGACCACGCGGAGCGCAAGCGAGCGCCAGTCGACCTGTCGAGCGACGGCAAACCACAGCTGATCGATCATGTGCACCCGCGTCTCGGCGGCGTCGACCGCGGCCAGCAGGTAACCCTCGGCTCGTGCTACCTCCGCGAGCCGCGCATGCCAACGGCGGGCGACCTCGTCGCTGCCCACGACCACGAGGCGAACGGCTCCACCGCCGCTGCGGATGAAGTCGCCGAGGTATTCCTTGGCGAGGAAGTCGGCATAGGCCTCCACCCGCAACGGCGCCCCACCGAGCGGCACCGGCTCCGCCGTCACGCCGTCGCCTCCTCGTCGTCGAAGGCGACACCCCAGTAGCGCTGCTGCTGACCACTGCGCGCCACCGTGGTGAGGACGCCGGCCTGCCGGGTGCCGGTGCTGGCGCTCAGCCGGAGCCGCCGCCCGCGAATGGCCCGCTCCCTGCTCTCGTCGAGAAGGTAGAGGTCGCGGGCGAACTCCTGCCGCGAGTAGTTGCGGGTCTGGCCGGGAAGCAGCGTCAGCACGCCGTAGACGTCGTGCAGCTTGACCACCGCACCGGACGACTTGTCCTGCCTGGCCAGCACCAGGTCGTAGGCGGCGAGCAGGCTGGCCAGGAACGGTTGCGGTCGGAACCGGGGGCCGGCCTGCTGCGCTCGCTGCAGGAGGCGGACCACCTCGCTCGGCCGCAGCCGGCGCTCGCGGCGGTGGTCGATCTCCACCGCCAGGTCGCCGGGAAGCAGCCGGAGCACCGAGGGGTAGCACAGCAGCCGGTCGTCTTCTTCCTGCATGGCGACGCCGGCCTCGGCGGCGGCGGCCAATAGCTCCTTGGCGTAAGCACCGGAGTCGAGCAGTTGCTGCTCGTCGACGTCGTAGCCGGAGCGGGCGGCGCCGGTTGCGCCGTCGACCTGTCCGGCGGCGTCCGCGGCCGCGTCCAGCCCGCGGCGAAGGTCCTTGAGCTGCCCGGCCCTCGCCGCGGCACGTGCCCGCCGGAGCTCCCGGGTGAGCACCGCAGCGCGCCGCAGTGCGGCCTCGAGGTCGGACTCCGTTCGGGCCAGTACCGACTCCAGTCGACCGCTCTCCACCACTACGACACCCCTCACGTCGCTCGCCATCGGGCGCCCGCCGACGCTAGTGCACGCCACCGACATCCCGGTCCCGGCTCCGGTCACGGCGACGAAGCGCAGCGCCGACGTCAGTGTCCGACGAAGCGCCCGGCGAGGCGGGCGCGCCGGGCGGGGCGGCCGGTGCGCGTCTCCGCGGCGTCGGCACCGGTCATGGCGCGGAGGCCGGCGTTGATCCCGAGCCAGCGCAGCGGCTCCGGCTCCCAGCGCGCAGAGTGGTGGTCGACCCACGGCAAGCGTACGAGGTCACCGCCCCGTCCCAGCACCAGGTCGGAGAGCGTGCGTCCGGCGAGGTTCGTAGCGGCGACGCCGTCGCCCACGTAGCCGCCAGCCCACGCCAGGCCGGTGCGCCGATCCAGACCCACGGAAGGGAACCAGTCACGCGGCACCCCGAGCGGTCCCCCCCACGTGTGCGTCACCGCCGCGTCGCGCGTCGCTGGGAACAGGTCCCCGAGCACGCGGCGCAGGTCGGCAAAGACGGCCGGCTCCCGGTCGTACGCCGGCCGCACCCGCGATCCGAAGTGGTACGGAGCCCCACGTCCGCCGAACGCCAGCCGATCGTCCGCGGTGCGCTGGCCGTAGATGATCAGGTGGCGGTAGTCGGTGAAGGTCTCCCGGCGCCGAAGGCCCACCTCGTCCCAGCACGCCGTGGGCAGCGGCTCGGTCGCCAGCATGAGCGAGTACACCGGCGCCACCTCCCGGCGCAGTCCCCGCAACCCGGCCGTGTAGCCCTCCGTCGCCCGCACCACGACGTCTGCGCGCACCACTCCGTTCGCGGTGTGCGCACTCGGAGTGGGGCGGTCCGGCGCGATGTTCTGGACCGGGGTGCGTTCGTAGACGCGTACGCCGCGCCGCTCGACCGCGTCAGCCAGGCCGCGGACAAGGCGCCCCGGGTGTAGGGCTGCGCAGTGCGGCGTGTAGGTGCCGCCGACCACCCCCGTCGCTCCGACCATGCCCTTGGCCTCGGTGGCGTTGAGCAGCCGGATGTCGCCCTCGCCGAAGCCGAACGCGTGCGCCTCGGCGACTGCGGCGCGGGCGCGTACGAGCTGGGGCGCCGAGCGGGCGAGTGCCACGCTGCCGCCCTTGGCCCAGTGGACGTCCAGTCCCTCGGCGACAACAACCCGGCCGACCTCGTCGACGGTGTCGCGCAGCGCGGCGTACATGCCGGTCGCGGCCGGCGCGCCGTAACGGCGGGCCACCGCGCGCAGGGAGGAGGGGAACAGCGCCGAGCACCAGCCGCCGTTGCGACCGGACGCGCCGAAACCGGCGACCTCCCGCTCCAGTACCGCTATCCGCAGACCGGGATCGGCCGCTGCGAGGTAGTACGCCACCCACAGTCCGGTCAGGCCCGCGCCCACGATGGCGACGTCGACGCGCAGATCTCCGGGCAGCGAGGGGCGCGGTGCGAAGCCGTCGGGTGCGGTGTCGTGCCAGAGCGACAGCGCGCGGTACGGCGACCCGGTCATCGCCGGCTCGGCTACAGGTGCGTCCACGCCTCGGTGAGCACCGAGCGGAGGATCTGTTCGATCTCGTCGAAGTGCTGCTGGTCGCAGATCAGCGGCGGCGCCAACTGGATGACCGGATCGCCGCGGTCGTCCGCGCGGCAGTACAAACCAGCCTCGAAGAGCGCCTTGGACAGGAACCCACGCAGCAGTCGCTCGCTCTCCTCCTCGTCGAAGGTGAGCCTCGACGCCTGGTCCTTGACCAGCTCGATGCCGTAGAAGAAACCGTCGCCGCGAACGTCGCCGACGATGGGCAGGTCGCTCAACTTCTCGAGGGTCGCCCGGAAGGCCCCCTCGCTCTGCTGGACGTGTTCGTTGAGCTGTTCGCGCTCGAAGATGTCGAGGTTGGCCATCGCGACCGCAGCG
>JBBSMJ010000062.1:0-7194 GCA_038233235.1 Actinomycetes bacterium
ACCACCCCAGCGTGGTCAGCTGCGACAACCTCACGACCGTCAGGGGCGACGCCGTACGCGAAACGATCGGTCTGTTCTTCGACGATCAAGAAGAAGAGCTCGCGCTGGCGATCAGTGACGCTTTCCAACTCGTCCTCCGCTGACGCAGGTCAGGGGATCAAGACGAGCTTTCCGCGGACGTGGCCGCCCTGGCTGATGCGGTAGGCGTCGGCGGCGCGCTGGAACGGGAAGGTCTGCACCTTGATCACCAGCTGGTTCTGCGCCAGCAGCTCGGCGACCTGCGCCAAGGCAGCCATGGGTTGACTGTCCGAGCCCCCACCGGTCACCCGGGCGCCAGCTTCACCGGCGGCGAAGTTGGCGATGGTCACCACCTTGGCCGGCTCGGACACAAGGCTGATCAGGTCCTCGATCGGAGTCTTGCCCGCAACATCGAAGACAGCGTCGACCGGACCGCCTGCTGCGTCGCGAACCCGAGCGGCCACGCCGTCGCCGTAGCGCACGGGTGTCGACCCGATCTCCCGCAGGTAGTCGTGATTGGCCTCGCTCGCGGAGGCGATCACCGTGGCGCCCCGGGCGACCGCCATCTGTGCGGCGACCGCTCCCACGCCACCCGCGCCACCGTCGACGAAGACAGTCTCGCCGGCCTGGACGTCGAGCAGACGAAGACCGCGTTCACCGGTCTCACCCGCTACGCCGGCCGCTGCCGCAACCGTCCAATCGATGGATGACGGCTTGGCCGACCAGGAGTCCAGCACGGCGTACTCCGCCTGAGTGCCCCGGCCATTGCCCAGCACCTCGTCGCCCACGGACACTCCGCTGACCCCCTCGCCGACCTCGTCCACCACGCCGGCGGCGTCGTACCCGAGGTACCCCGTACCGGACAGTGACTGACCGCCAGACATCGCCCCCGCGAAGGTCTTCCAGTCGATCGGGTTCACGCTGGCAGCGTGCACAGCAATCCGGAGCTGCCGCGGCCCCGCGTGCGGTTCAGGAGCGTCTGTCCACTCAAGAACCTCGGGACCCCCATAGGCCCTGAACTGCAGTGCTCGCATTCGAGGTTCCTTCCACTTGGACGGCAGCTCCGCTCCGATGGATCGAGATCAGTCCCCGGCGGTTGCTTTTCCCACGGCCAAGCAGGGCGGGACCACTTGTATTCCTGGTCAGAGCGGGAGCCCCGGCCAGCCGGAAGGAGTGTTCGAAGTGCTTCATTTCCGGCTCTTCGACGGGGTGCAGGCAACGGCCGCCCCGGCAGGTCAAGTGCAACAGTTGGAGGTCGGAGACGCATCTGGAGGGGTAGGGAGGAGTCGAGCGTGCCCGACGTGCCGAGTAGTTTCGACCACTTCGTCACCGAGCACGGCGAAGCGCTCAGTCGGCTTGCGCGCGTCTTGTCGCCCACCCGTCCAGACGCTGAAGACCTCCTCCAGGAGGCCCTGCTGGCGATCTACCGGAGGTGGGATCGGGTTGGCCGCGCGGACAACGTGGGCGCCTATGCCCGACGAGTGCTGATCAATGAGTTCCTCATGGCGACGCGGCGAAGTCGAGCGTCCCAAGCTCCAGTGGTCCGCCTCGATCGGCATACCAACGGGCCCGGGGAGGACGACGTCGACTCCTACGACTTCGCCAGGAGAACCCTCGCCGCCCTTCAGCCGAAGCAACAGGCCGTCCTGGCTCTGCGGTACCTGGACGATCTGGGAGATGAAGACATCGCACGCATGATGGGTTGCCGCAGAAGCACCGTCCGCAGCCTGGCAAAGCGCGGCCTGGACAACCTTCGCCGCCAGCTCGACCAACCCGCATCTTCGGGAAAGGGGTACATCCGATGAACGAGCTCGAGGAGCGCGTTCGCTCAGCGCTGGTCCGGGAAGCGACAGGCGCGCCGTCGGTCGACGGGATGCGCGACCGGTTCTGGTCCACGCTGCCACCCGTCGGTGCAGCCCGCGCGGCATCACGTTCCTGGCGTCTACCGGCCCTCGCCGCGGCAGCCTCCGTAGCCATCATCGTCTTTGCCTCGGTCGCACTCAATGGAGCGGTCCCCGACGACGACGTCGACGACCTGGCCATCTCGTCGCCGCGTCAGCACACCGCAAGCAATGACGACACTCCGCCGGTCGTGTATAGCGAGCGGGAGATCCTCGCCGCTGGCAAGAGAGTCTTCGCGGCTGGACGGGCCGGAGACGTGCCGCCCCCGAACGTCGCCTTCGCCGATGGCAACCTTCGCCGGCTGGTGCTGGAGATGAGGCCAGCAGACCTCAAGAAGTACGACGTGAAGGAACTGGAAGCGCGCTTCGCCGAGATCGCGGGCATGCCAGTCAAAGTTGTCGAAGGAGCCGACCAGCCACCACAGCCGGCCGTGCCTTGAAGTCGACTGTGACGTGTGTCACAGTTGCGCAGCGGTGGCGAGCATCACGGCTGCCGGCCCTCCGTGTTTCGTGATCACGAGGGTAGCTACCGCTCACTGTGCGCGGGTCAAGGCATCGCCCCAGGTGGGCGGCAGGGCATGTCCTGGCAGCACCCACCGAATCGAACGGAAGGTAGCGAGCGATGTGGTGTGTTTCATCGCATTGCGATGCGGCGGCTTGCTGATAAAGGCCCCCACGGCAACGGCGTCATCCCACGCGGTCAGGGTCCAGTACCGCGACCGGAACGGCCTTGCCGCCATCGAGTACCCGGCCAAGCCGGTGGGCGCTGCGTCAAGCTGCCGCTGAACCATACGTGTGTAGAAGAAGAAGCGTGGCAAGTGGTACAGCCGCTTAACCGGGAGGTAGGTGAGCACGATCAGGTACTCATGCGCTGGGTCGGGATCCCCCAGCTGCTTCCAGGGGAGCCGGGCGGGAAGGCTAGGCATGCGAAGACGGTATCGAGACAGCGCACGCGTCCGGCCGGGAGGAGGTCGTCGTGGTCGCGCGTTCGCGACAGCCCGCGTTACTCCTCCTGCAACACCTCGAGGCCGCCGTACAACCAGACGCCCGTACCGGCGGCCCCGACAGCGATCGGGTCCGCGCGGACGAGTTGCCGGCGCCACTCGCCCGGGGTCCACGCAATGGCCTCGATCCCCGGCGGCCGCGGCGGCAGCAGGTCCAAGCGATCCAGCAGCGCGTTCGGCAGGTCGTCGACCACCAAGAGCACATCCACGTCGCTCCACAGGTTGAAGTCGCCGCGGGCGACCGAGCCATGGACGACGGCCGCCCGCAGGGGGAGCCCGGCAGCAACTTGCTCGATGTAGAGACGCGCTCTGGCCAGCAGGTCCTGCCGCTCGGCCTGCCGCCGGGCGATGACGTCAGCCGCGGTCATCGCCGTCCACAGTCGCCTCTAGCAGGGCTGTCCACTCACGCTCCACGAACCCGAAGACCGTGTGCAGGTCCGCTATCGCAGTGTCGGCGTCGCTCTTCGAGTAGTGACCGCCGGGCGTTCCGGCGGGGTGCGCATCGGGGTATCGGGCGGCGATGTAATGCCGGGACAGCCGTAGCGCTGCGTCGGTCAGGTCCTCCGGGAGGGTGAGGGCCAGCGCCGTACCGGCTCGGCTGGTCAGGACGGCAAGGTCGTGACCCCACCCACCGGCACCGACACCATGAAGGAGCCCTTTCACTGCCAGCTGCGCTCCTTGCTCAGCGAGGAAGCAGCACCACTGGAAGGCGCCATGCGTGCGCTGCGCACGCGCGCTCGAGCCGGCGTCGCGCGCCGCGGCGAGCCACCGTTCGTACTCTGGCTCGTCGACCACGCAACTGATCGTACGAGGATTTCTGTAAGTCCTGCCTCCCTGCTCAGCAGGCAGCTGGGATCGGGGCTGACTCCGCGAGCCGCCTGCTTGAAGTCGCCATGCTCGATCCGGACGGCGAACCTGTCGCCATTCACGCGATGCCGCTTCGTTCGAAGTTCTACCGATACCTCTGAGATGGGGTTAGTGAGATGCCACGTACACGTGAAGAGTTGGAGCAAGCCGCGAGCGCCGCCGAGGCTTGGCTGGAGTCCCTCGATCCAAGGATGTCGCCCGCCGAGAACCCTTCGGACCTGCGGCGCATCGGCTTGGTCCTGCGCGCGCTGGCTGACGAGCAGCGCGAGGTCGACGAAGCCGTCGCCGCGGCTCGTCAGAACGGCAGAAGCTGGGGGGAGATTGGTCTCGTGCTAGGCGTTTCCCGTCAGTCCGCACGCGAACGGTACGGCCAGCCAGCCACCCGATCGTGAGCTGCCCAACCGGGGCGCGAATAAATGGGCCACCATCCCTTCCGCACCGGAAGCCGATCGCTCCTCGAGGGCGAACGGTTGGTCGCCCTCCTGGGCGGAGCGTATGGTAGGCAGGTACCTACAAGGAGGGCCAGTGGCAACCGTCACCGCACGCGACTTCAACCAAGACGTCAGTGCAGCCAAGCGTGCTGCCACAACCGAGCCGGTGATCATCACCGACCGGGGCAAGCCCTCGCACGTGTTGCTGTCCATCGAGCAGTACCACCGAATGGTCGCCGATCAGCGAAGCATCGTGGACTGGCTGTCTGTCGATGATGACGTCGAACTCGTTCCGGAGCGCCTCGACCTGTCACTGACGACGCCCGACTTGTGAGCTACCTGCTGGACACGAACGTCCTCAGTGAACTCCGGAAGTCCGCGGAGCGCGCCGCGCCATCCGTCCACGCCTGGGCGCAGCGACAACCCATGAGCGAACTGTCCATCAGCGTCATCACGGTGATGGAGATCGAGATCGGCGTCGCCCGGTTGGAACGACGTGACTCTGCCCAAGGCCAAGTACTCCGCACGTGGCTCGAGCGTGATCTGCTGGCCGCATTCGCCACCCGAACCTTGCCGGTCGATCTCGACGTGATCCGACGGGCAGCGGGGATGCACGTCCCCGATCGCCGCTCCGAACGGGACGTCCTGATCGCAGCTACGGCCCTCGCCCACGGGCTCGTCGTCGTCACCCGCAACATCGCCGACTTCCGGCCGCTGGGCGTTCAGCTGCTCAACCCTTGGGACGACTAGGCAGCGACCGTCCGAGCCACGAGTTTCGGCGGGCGGCTCGGACAAACCCTCAGCGCACCACATGCGTCAGGCGGCGGTCCATCTCCCGCCACGGCCCACCCAAGAGCGGTGTCAGCGTGACGAGGACGTACGCGCAGCCGAGAGCGAGCAGCGTCGCAGTCAGTCCGACATGCTCGACCGCGAACCCGGCGGCCAGCGCGCCGAGCGGCATCGCCGCCCACGCGCCGGCGTTGACCAGGCCGTAGACGCGGGCACGCATCCCCGCCGGTACGCGCTCCAGCTTGACCGTACCGATGATCGGATTGATGGCACCGGCGGAGAAGCCGGCAAGCGCGGTGATGGGCAGCAACGCAGCGAGCGGTAGTCCGGCGGCCAGCGCCAGGAAGGGTGGTCCCCCGGCCAGCGCGAACGCGACAACGAACGTCCCCCGGCGGGGCAGCCGGTGTCCTATCGCCCCGAAGGTAAGCGACCCGATCAGGGCGCCACCGCCCATCGTCCCAACCAGCAGACCGAACGCCACCGCCCCGCCCAGCTCGCGCTGGGCATAGACGGGCAGCAGTACCGACACCTTCGCCGCGTCGAAGAGGTTGGTCACCAGCACCAGCAGGACGACTGCACGCAGCAGCGGATCGCGGGCCGTGAACCGCAGTCCCTCACCGAGCTCGCGCCAGTAGCCTCGCGGAGCCTCGTCCGCCGTACGAGGCGAGTCGTACTCGACCGAGCTGCGGACCATGCTCCCAGCGGGGCGGGGGACCATCCTGGCGACGATGACCGCGGACACCGCGAAGGTCACCGCGTCCACGGCGAGCACGGTCAGCGGACCAAGCAATGCGACGAGGAACCCGGCGAGCGGCGCGCCCACGAGTCGGGCGGTTCGCTCGGCCGCCTCGAACAGGCCGACGGCACGCTCCAGCGGCACCCCAGCGGTGGCGGCGACGTCGGGGAGCAGCGCGGACCGCGCGATCTGGCCGGGAGTGTCGAGCAGCCCGCTGGCGAAGACCAGCGCGAGCAGCGCCCAGAACGGCAGCCCCACCGTCGCGTCGAGCAGCGGAACGGTGGCAATGGTCACGCCGCTGACGACATCCGCCACCACGCTCGCCCGTCGATACCCGACCCGGTCGACGAGAACTCCACCGAACGGCCCTCCGATCACCACCGGCAGCGTGGCGAAGAAGCCGGCCACACCGGTGGCCGCGGCGGACCCGGTCTCGGCGAGAACGTAGAGCGGCAGCGCGATGAGCGTGAGCATGTTGCCGGTCAGCGACACCACGTGCCCGGCCAGCAAGCCGACGAGCGGCCCGCGCCGGCGAGACGACGTGTCGCTCACGGTCGGCGGAAGGCGTGGTAGATCAGCGTGACGCCGTGTACGCCGGACCGGCTGGGGTCGCTGCGCCCCTCCCAGCGAGCAGCAAGCGCCTCCAACTCCGCGCGCAGCTCGGCGAGCTCGTCGCTGGTGAGGTGCAGGAACGTGTCGCCGCTCGCGATGCCGCGCACCCACTCCGGCTCCAGTGTCGGCTCGATGTCGAGGTAGCTCTCGAGCGTGTCGAGGTAACGGCGGAAGATGGCGCGGCGCAGCGCGTCCGAGGCGGCGCGTCGCTCCGGATCCGCCAGCGCGTCCAGCGGCTCCCACGAGGTGCGCGCGTGCGCGGCGCGCCACCAGCTCTCCCGCCGGTCCCGTGCGAGCTCCCCGGCCTCCTCGACGAAGCCGTACGCCGCAAGCTTGCCCAGGTGGTAGCTGACCGAGCCGGGCGCCTCGTCAACGATGTCGCAGAGCATCCCCACGCTCTGTGGCCCGCGGACCCGCAACTCACCGAGCAGACGGAGCCTGGTGGGATGCGCCAGCGCGCGCATTGCCCGCGGGTCGGTGACGCGGATGGAGCGTCGTGGTGCTGCCGTCATGTGAGCAGCGTAGAACGGCAACAGTCGTTGTACAAGAGATGTTGTGGATAGGCGGCGGACTGGCTATTGGGCGGTTGCCGACTCCGGAGCTGAGCCGCCTTGCGGCGCCGTACGCATCATCAGGCTGACGATCTGCTCGCGGTCTGCCTGGGACGGGAAGCCCCATTCGGGCCGGTAGCCGTAGACCTCCCTGAGCGGCCGGGCAAACGTCTGACCCTCCAGGATCTCGATGGAGTCGCTGCCCAGCAGCGCGGGGTGCTCGACCCCGCAAGCTTCGGCGACCTTGAGCAGGTCGCGGCGCAACGTCTTGATGTAGCTGGCCGC
>JBBSMJ010000063.1:0-7111 GCA_038233235.1 Actinomycetes bacterium
GCTTGACGCAGCACCGCCTCGGCGACGTCGGTGGCGAGGACCTGATCCGCGCGTTGGGCTAGTCCCTCGGTCAGCAGTCCGAGACTGCACCCGGGCTCGAACACGCGTCGGTACCGCCGCCGGGTCAGCGCCGCGAGGGTCAGCGCCCGCTTCCGCTCCTCGTACCACCGCGACCGGAATCCCCACGGGTCGTCGTCGCCGGCGTACATTCGGTCGAAGTAGGCCGGCGGCAGTGAGCCGCTCATCCGAAGAAGACCTCGGCGTCGCGGTCGAACCGGGCGAGTGCGCCCGGCCACAGCACCGGCGCGTCCTCTGGTCGCGGCCCGAGCGGGCGCAGCTGGCTGGTGTAGCAGGTCATCGCCGCCGCCTTTGCCGCCCGCACCGGCTGGGGAAGCGGCACCCGGCAGGCCACCTGCCAGGGGACCCGCGAGTCGCCGGGTGCTGCCCAGTGCCAGGTCCACACCGGATAGCCGAGCAGCCGGGCCCCGGTCGTCGCACAGGCCGCCGCAGCGGCCCGACCGGTGGCCTCGTGGTCAGGGTGACCGTCACCAGCCCAAGTCGCCAGGCACCAGCTGCTGCTGGTCAACCGCGCGGCGATGGCAGCGGCGAGCGCCGGCTCGGCGGCGTCCACGGCGCCGTCTTCGATCCCCACCCGGTGAATCGGCTGGTGGGCAAGGCCCAGCGCGGTCATGGCGGCGGCGGTCTCACCGCGTCGGATCGTGGCCAGCTGGGTGGGGGTGACCGCCGTCGAGCCCGGATGGGACGCCTCGCCGTCGGTGACGGCGAGGAGTTCGACCCGTACGCCGGCGTCGGCGGCCAGGCGCATCGTGCCGCCCGCGCCCAGCACTTCGTCGTCCGGGTGCGGCGCGACCACCACCAGGTGGCGCACCTCGGTCAACGGAAGCACCGGAAAGGTGCGCAGCGCCGGCCAGGCCTGCCAGGTGGTCTCCGCGGTTCCCGGTCCGGCTATTGCGGTCACCACCGCGCGCCCTCCTCGGTGCGGCTGGCGACCAGGCGCCCGAGGTCGGCGAGATCGCGCTCGGCGTGGCTCTGTCGGACGTACAGCGCCAGGTCGGCGACCCGGCGGGCGTGCGCCCGGTCGCCCGCCAGCGGCGTCGGGCCGAGGGCCCGCCCGACCCGGTCGATTGCGTCCGCCGCCACCGCCTCCGCCACGGCGCGCACCCGCCGCGCGTTGAGTTCGGCGTCCGCGGTGTCGGTGAGAGCGGCGTCCGCGGCCGCGGACGCTGCGCGTAGCCCCTCGCCTGCCGCGGTCAGCGCCGCGTCGAGCGCGCCCAGGTGGGCGAACGCGTGCGGTCCGACATCGCGCCGCCGCGCCGCCTTCACCAGGGTGGCGGCCACCCCGCGCGCACCGCCGTACCAGCAGGCCGCCACTCCGGCGGCGCCGTGCCAGAACCCCGGCCGGTCCACGTAGGCGCCGGGCCGACCCACGGGGACGGCGGGGGCATCGTCGAGATCGACGGCGAGGGTGTCACTGCCGGTCAGCGCCAGCGCCGCCCAGCCGCCCTCGACCGGGCGCACTCCCGTATCGGCCAGGTCGAGGGCGAAGAGCCGTGGCCCGTCCTCGGATCGGGCGGTGACCAGCGCGTGGGTGTAGATGCGCGCCCCGCTGCACCAGGCCTTGCGTCCGGACAGCCGCCAGGTGTCCCCGGCACTGTCGAGAACGGCGTGCACCGTCGCTCCCGGCGGTTCCGCCGCCCACACGCCCCAGAGAGAACCGGGCGGAGGGGGCGGGCCGTCCAGCTCGGCGAGGATGGCCACGGCGTCAGCGTGTGCCTCACCGAGCCGAGCGAGGGTGAGGTCCGCTTCGCCGAGCGCGGCCAGTCCGCTCCAGCGTGCCGCGGTGCTGCCGTGTGCGGGGAGCGGCAGGTCGAGCACGCCCGCTGCATGGGCGGCGCGCAGGGCCACCCCGGCGGCCCGTGGCTCGGACAGGTCCGAACGCTGTCCAGCGTCCCCCCACTCCTTCCACCAGGCGCGCACCACCTCGCTCGGGGCTGCGGGCGGCACGCTCACCTCCACGGCGGGACACGGGCTGACGGCTCGTGGTTGACCGGCTGGACGTTACCCGGCGCCGCGGCACTCACCCGCCGAGGAACCCCGGGTGGACGCGATGGCGGAGGGAGCGGCAGGCTAGGCGCGGTCACAGCCCAGCCCACCCTGGCTGAGTCACCTAGCGAAGGGACCACTCTCATGAGCTTGAACGACGACGACATGACCACCACCCCGACCGAGCCCACCCCCGCGGGCGGCGACGCGGACCAGGGCGACTCGGACACCGTCCAGGTCGACCCGTCCGGCTCCGACCCGTCGGGCACCGACCCCTCCGGTGGGGACGCCGACCAGGGCGACTCCGACGACGTCCAGGTCGACCCGTCCGGCTCCGACCCGGCAGGTCAGGACTCCTAGGCAGTGGCTTTCGAGCCGCCGGTGTCACGACCCGCCGTCGTGACACCGGCGCTCGCCCGCTGCACGGCTGCCGACCGGGACACCTTCGCCGCCGAGCACTGGTCGCGTCGACCGCTGTTGTCCCGCGCGGCTGAACTACCGAGCAACTTCAACGATCTGATCTCGGCCAGCGACGTCGACGAGCTGGTGGCCGAACGAGCGCTGCGTACGCCGTTCTTCAAGCTCGTCGAGGACGGGTCTTCCCTTAGTGGCTACACCCGCACTGCTGTTGCCGGGTCGCAGCGGCTCGCTGATCTCGCCGATGCCGACAAGGTCCGCGAGCTGTACGCCGGTGGGGCCACCCTGGTGCTCAACTCGCTGCACCGGTTGCATCCGCCGGTGGTGCGCTTCTGTCGTCAGCTGGCTCTCGACCTCGGACATCCAACGCAGTGCAATGCCTATGTGACGCCCGGCGGCAACGCGCGCGGGTTCGCCTTCCATCACGACACCCACGACGTCTTCGTCCTGCAGGTCGACGGAACGAAGCGCTGGATCGTGCACGAGCCGGTGCACCAGTTGCCGCTGCGCAGCCAGCCTCGGGCGGGTGATGACCTGGTCGCCGAGGGCGCGCAGCCGTTGCTCGATGTGGAGTTGCACGCGGGTGATGCGTTGTACCTTCCGCGGGGGTACGTGCACGCCGCAGTGACGACCGAACAACGTTCGATTCATCTGACCGTCGGCGTGCTGTCGACCACGTGGTACGACGTGCTCGAAGACACCTTGGGTCTGGCCGCCGACGAACTGGCGTTTCGCGACGCGCTGCCGATGTCCCCGCTAGGAACGGCGCGGGAGGAGCTGCCCGCCTTTGTGAAACAGGCCGCGCAGTGGCTCGCCGACCTGCCGATCGACCAGGTGCAGGAGCTGCTCGACAAACGGCTGGCGCGCGCCGTACCCGCGGAGCCGCTGGGCATGCTCGCCCAGGACGAGGCGATGCGCTCGGTGACCGCGGCGACGGTGGTCCGGCCGCGCGCCGGTGTGGCCGTTTGGCTCCGGGACGGTGCGGACGGGCAGGTGGTGGTGGTGCTGCCGGACCGGGAAGTGGCGGTCCCGCGGTACGTCCGGCCGGCTCTCGAGCGCTGCCTCGCCGGTCCGGTGCGCGCCGGGGACCTGGCCGGTCCCGAGTTCTCCGCGGGCGACGGCGTGGTGCTGCTCCGCCGACTGCTGCGCGAAGGCGCCGTCGTCGCCGCGGAATGACCGGGCGTACGACGCGTTGTGGCGGTAGGACAACCACATCTCGACATTGGACGGGCGTCATGCCGATCACCCGGTTGAACCACGCGGTCCTGTTCGTTCGCGACGTCCAGCGCAGCCTGGACTTCTACACCGAGGTGCTGGGCTTCCGCCGGCTCGGCATGACCCCCGAGGGGTTCGCCGGGGCGGCGTTCCTGCAGGCACCCGGCTCGGACAACGACCACGACCTGGGCTTGTTCGAGATGGGATCAGCGGCGCAGTCTTCACCGGCCGGCAAGTCCACGGTCGGGCTGTACCACCTGGCCTGGGAGGTCGACACCCTTGCAGAGCTCGAACGGCTGCAGACGGTCCTCGCCGAGCGGGGGGCGCTCGTCGGCGCCAGCGACCACGGCACCACCAAGAGCCTCTACGCGCGCGACCCGGACGGCTTGGAGTTCGAGGTGGCGTGGCTGGTGCCGACCGACCGACTCGACGCGGCGGCGCTATCGGCGCGAAGGCGGATCGGACCGTTGGACCTCGCCCGGGAAAAGGAGCGCTACGGCGCCACCACGACCGCCTGACGCTGCCAGCGACTCAGTCGGTGGAGTCGTTGAAGGACTGGCAGCGCTCGGTCATCTCGAGCAGCCAGTCGTCCTTACCGAGCCGCCGGAATTCCGTGCGGGACACGGTGCGGTCGTCGCGCTGGACGATGACGACCGCCTCGTCCGGTCCGGCGTACCACAGGCGGCGTACGACGTCGGCTGGGCGCAGTCGCGATCCCAGCTCCCGACGCGCCAGCTCCACGGGGTCTCCCCGCTGACCAGACGAGGTGTCGGCGTGTTGACCATGGCCCACGACAACCTTGTCCGCGCATTCCAGCTGAACTCCGGCCGCGTAGCCGGCAGGATCCGCTACGAGGATGATGCGGGTCGGCGCCTTCCCCGGGTCGAGGTAGCGGCCGGGACCCAGGCACTGCACCCGTAACTCCCCGGCTGGGGCCTGGACGACGATCGTGCTGGTGCCGCGGGGCAGGGTGTCACCCTGCCCACCCTGGGCGTGATCGACGCCGTACCGCAGGTCGGTGTCGGCGGTGTTCTCGAAGCGCAGGTGGACGCCGTCCAGCTGGGTGTTGACGCGGGTCGACGCCTCGCGGATGCCGCTCCGATTGCAGGTGATGCCGGCCACGGCGCCCGCGCCGGTGGCGTCGGCCCGTGGGGAGGGCGGCGCGACCGGTGGGCCAGCCTGCGAGCCGCAGCCACTCGCGGCCAGCACGACGCCGCCGAGAATGCAGGCCGAGACAATGACCCGCAGCGCCATGCCCGCCTCCCCCCGCACGATGCGTTACTAGCTGAGACGCTCTGGCGGCGTCGACGGTTGCCTGACCGGCGCACTCCGTTGGGGGATTTCTGGGGCGCGGTCTACGACACCACGATGACGCGGGGGGTACGCCGGCCCGGCCCGCCGGGCAGAGAGCGGGATCCCGAGAGCCGCAATGGAAGCGATCGAGCCGCCTCGGTGGTCCGCGCGGTTTCGCACCTGTCAGGCAGTACGGGCGCTATAGCGCCCGATGTGTCTGACAAGTCGGCGCACTTGGTCAGCGTCAGCGGTCATAGGCCTCACGGCGGTGCCGGACGTTGATGACGAGTACCAGCAGAAGGTCATCCTCGATGTAGATCACCCGGTAGTCCCCGGTGCGCACCCTCGGCCAGCAGGGAGATGACCTTGGAAATTCGGTCCCGCGCGGATCTGTCGACCTTGCGGAGCTCGCGTGCCGCCGCGGGGCGGAACTCGACTCGGTAGGTCACGCCAGACCGAGGTCGGCCTTCACGACCCCCCAAGGGGATCGAGGGGCCGTCCTCGTCGAGCGCCGCGCGGGCGGCCGCGCCGGGCGGGGCTCGAACCTGCTCGCGGCAACTGCGATATCGCGCGCGAGCCGGCTACTTGCTGATTGACCGGCAGCTCGCCGCCCGGCCAGGGCGCCCGGTGACCCCTCGCACGGCAGGGGTACCCGTCAGAACTTGATCTCGAACTCCGGGTAATCGGGCTGCGGACACGGCTCGCCTCGGTAGCCCAGACGTTCGTAGAACGGCGCCGAGCGACGTTCGTGCGCCTGCCAATGCAGGAAGCGGACGCGGGAAGAGGCCCAGCCCACCACGGCCTCCATCAGCTGACGCCCCACCCCGGTGCTTCGCCGGTCGGGACTGACGTAGACGTCATGAAGTCTCGCGACTCGGCCCTCCTTGCCACCCCGAAGATGGTCGCCGTAATCCTGGGCTGCCGCGTACCCACCAGAAGCGGCCAGAGCTCCGGCCAATCGTGGCTGCGCGCCTGGCGCACACACGCCGTCATGCCCGCATTCTGCCGGTGACGGAAGCCGAGCGGGTCGCGGGGCTGTTGACCGGCGCTCGTCAGCAATCTGTTACGGACTGGGCCGGCGAGACCTTCGCATGGCCTTGACCTGCGGTTATGGCGTGTCCGAGGGGGGACTTGAACACCCGCGACGGCCGTTACAGGCAGGGTCGCCAGGTCCGGCCGGAGGGGGTGTGACCTGCGGTTATACCCTCCGCGGCAAACCTGCCGTCATGTCAAGTCCGGCCCCGTGCTAACGAGTCTGTTAGCAATCTGTTAGCAAGATCACCGGAAACCGGGGGCGGCGGCCGATCACCCTCCTCCGGTACGTACCGCGGTGATACTGACCCCCGGACGCCGGCTACATGGGCGGGGCCGCCCCGGCGTACGCCGCGGCTGCCGCAGGTGGAGTCCATCCCACAGTGGCGTGGACCGCGGACCATCGCGGACCACAGCCGCGCGCGGTGCGGTGAGGACGCGACACTGCCGCCAGTCGAGGAGCGTCTGCCGCCGACAGACGCTCCTCGCCGATCACCGCCGTCCGTACCGGACGACGGTGACCGTCACCGCCTACCCGGTACCTCCTGGTGAGATTCGCCGCCGAGCCGTAGTCCGTCCCACTCAGGAGATCATCGACACCGCCCAGCGACGCGACTCGCCGACTTCGACCTGTACGTCGACGAGGAACCACAATGGCGGGGACCGCGGACACGCGCGGACACGGCTGGTCTGTGGTGGGCGGCGGCCTCCCACCACAGACCACCGGACCGCCCACTTGGTACTTCCTGATCGTCGCGTACGCCATGAACTATGAAGGTCACTACCAGGGCAGTCGCGGGTCGAGCTCCCGCGCGAAGAAACTCGACGCGGCAAGCAGGATCTCGTTCGCGCGCTTGAGCTCCCGATTCTCCCGCTCCAACTCTTTGATCTTGCCTGCGTCGGCCGTCGTCGTGCCCGGCGTCCGGCCGGCGTCGATGTCGGCCTGCTTGCACCAGCCCCGCAACGTGTCGGGGTTGATGCCCACCCGCGGGCCGACCCGCTTCACCGCAGCGTTCAGCGACAGGTCCCGCTCTTGCTCGCGCGCCTCGGCGACGAGCCGCTGCGCCCGCTCACGCAGCTCGTTCGGGTA
>JBBSMJ010000064.1:0-7073 GCA_038233235.1 Actinomycetes bacterium
CCCTCGAAGCGCTCGACGCTCTGCACCGTCTCACGGAACCGGAACGTCACCGCGAGATCGCGCAGGTGGTACTTCAGCGCCTCCACGATCTCTACGTCACAGAAGTCCAACATGCGCTCACGCTGCTCGACCACCGTCACCTTGGTGCCGAGCGCGGCGAACATCGAGGCGTACTCGATCCCGATAACGCCAGCGCCCACCACGACCATCGACCGGGGAATCGCCTCGAGGGTGAGGATCTGGTCGGAGTCCACAATGGTCCGCCCGTCGAACTCCACACTCGACGGACGCGCTGGGCTCGTTCCCACCGCGATGACCACCTTGTCCGCGGTGACCCGGTGCTCCTCACCGTCCTCCCCGCAGATAGCCAGCGTGTGAACGTCGACGAATCGGGCCATGCCGGACAGCATCGCGACACCGTTGCGCGACAACTGACTGCGTACGACGTCGACCTCCCGGCCGATGACGTGTTGCGTACGGGAGAGCAGGTCGGTGACGGTGATGTCCTGCTTCACCCGATAGCTCTGGCCGTACATCTCCCGCTGGTTGATGCCGGTGAGGAACAGCACCGCCTCGCGCAACGTCTTCGACGGGATGGTGCCGGTGTTGATGCACACCCCGCCGACCATGCGCCGCCGGTCCACCATGGCCGTACGCCGCCCGAGCTTGGCCGCGGCGATCGCCGCCTTCTGCCCGCTCGGGCCCGAGCCGATCACCAGCAGTTCGAAGTCGCTCATGGTCACCGTCCGCCGTGTTGGGTGTTGGCTGGTGCCGCCTCAGCGAGTGCCAACCAGGTCTCCTCGAGTTGCTCGCGTTCGGCGGCCGTCGCCTTGAGCTCGGTGTCAAGGTAGAGCACTCGCTCGTGGTCAGTGGCGTGTGCTGCGAGCTCCTCGTGCAGACGGCTCTCTCGCTGGGCGAGACGATCCAGCGCGCGCTCCACCCGGGCGAGTTCCTTGCGCGCAGCACGAACGTCTGCGGCCGCGCGGACGTCAGGCGGCTGCCCCGTGCCGACCGGCTGCTGATCAACACCGCGCTGCGCGGCCGGGCGCCGCCGGAGATACTCCTCCACGCCGCCGGGTAGCTCGCGCAGCTGACCGTCATCGAACAGCGCCACCGTACGGTCGGTGACCCGCTCCAGGAAGTACCGGTCGTGGCTGGCCACGAGCAAGCTCCCCGGCCACCCGTCGAGCAGGTCCTCCAATGCGGTCAGTGTGTCGATGTCCAAGTCGTTGGTGGGCTCGTCGAGCAACAACACGTTTGGCTCCTGCATGAGCAGCCGCAGCAGCTGCAGCCGGCGGCGCTCACCACCGGACAGGTCGCGCACCGGGGTCCACTGCCGGTTGCCGGTGAAGCCGAAACGGTCGAGCAGCTGACTTGCCGTCAGCGACCGATCCTTGCCGAGGTCGACGACCCGACGTACCTCTTCGACCGCCTCACGCACCCGTGCGGCCGGCTCGAGTTCGGCGACCTGCTGGGACAGGTACGCCGCTCGTACCGTGCGGCCCACCACCACCCGCCCCGCCGTTGGCCGCAGCTCTCCGGCCAGCAAACGCAGCAGCGTCGTCTTGCCGCTCCCGTTAGCGCCCACTACACCGATCCGGTCACCCGGCCCCACCAGCCAGCTGAGCCGCTCCAGCACCGCCCGGCCACCGGCAACGACCGTGGCGTCCTCCACGTCGTACACCGTGCGGCCGAGCCGGGCGGACGCGAAGCGCTGCAGCTCAACCGCGTCGCGCGCCGGGGGTTCGTCCGCGATCAGCGCAGTCGCCGCCGCCACCCGAAACCGCGGCTTGGTTGAACGCGCCGGTGGGCCGCGACGCAGCCACGCCAGCTCCTTGCGCAGCAGGTTGCGCCGCCGCGCCTCGGTCGAGGCGGCGACGCGTTCGCGTTCGGCGCGGGCGAGTACGTAGGCGGAGTAGCCGCCGTCGTACTCGTGCACGCGCCCGTCGGCTACTTCCCACGTTCGCAGGCACGTCTCGTCGAGGAACCAGCGGTCGTGCGTCACCACGACAAGCCCGCCACGACGCCCGCACAGGTGGGCGGCCACCCAGGCGACTCCTTCGACGTCGAGGTGGTTGGTCGGCTCGTCGAGCAGCAGCAGGTCGTCGTCACGGATCAGCAGTTGGGCGAGCGCCACCCGGCGGCGCTCGCCGCCGGACAGCTCACCGACCGCTGTGTCCAGTCCGGCGGGAAAGCCGCGCGGGTCGAGGGATCCGAACAGTCCGGTCAACACGTCCCGGACGCGCGGATCGGCGGCCCACTCGTGCGGTGCGGCGTCACCCAGCACCGCAATGCGCACGGTGTGCACCGGGTCAAGGTCGTCTCCCTGGGCCAGCACGCCGAGCCGCAATCCGCCGGCATGGGTCACCCGACCGGCATCGACCAGCTCCCGGCGGGCGAGCACCTGCAGCAAGGTCGTCTTCCCGTCACCGTTGCGCCCCACGACGCCGATGCGCTCCCCCGCAGCGACGCCCAGTGAGACATCGTCGAGCAGCACCCTGGTGCCATACGCCTTGCCGACGGCCTCGGCGTTGACCAGATTCGGCGCCACGTCAGCCGCCCACGCCGGCCTCGACCAGCCGGGCACCCGGCGCGGGTCCCCGAACGCGGCGAACGGTGCGGCAGACACCCGCTCCGCTGAGCGCCACCGCCAGGTCGACCGCAGCCTCTTCGTCACGCGCCAAGAAGGCGCAGGTCGGACCCGATCCGGACACCATCGCCCCCAGCGCGCCGTGCTCACGGCCGGCCGCGAGCGTACGGCGCAGTCCCGGGCGCAGGATGAGCGCAGCCGCTTCCATGTCGTTGCTCAACGCGACACCCAAGCCGCGGGCGTCACCCGCGCGCAGCGCCGCCATGAGCGCTGGGGACAGATTCGGTTCGGGCAGCACCCGCCCGCCCCGGATGCGGTCGAGTTGGGCGTAAACCGTGGGCGTGGACAGCCCACCAGTCGCAAAGGCGAGCACCCAGTGGTAGTCACCGCGCGCCATGGCAGCGGTGAGCCAGTCGCCCCGACCGGTGCCGACCGCAGTGCCGCCGAGGAGCGCGAACGGCACGTCGCTGCCCAGACCGGCCGCAAGCTCGAGGAGGTCGGCGCGGGAGAGTCCGGTGTTCCACAGGGCATCGCAGGCGACCAGCCCGGCGGCCGCGTCGGCGCTGCCCCCGGCCATGCCGGCGGCGACGGGGATCGCTTTGCGGACGTGGAGGCGCACCCGCGGTGGTCGTCCCACGTGGTCGGCCAGGGTGTGTGCCGCGCGAGCCGCAAGGTTGCGGTCGTCGGCCGGCACCGTGCTGGCGCCTTCTCCGGAGACGGTGAGACCGAAGGTGTCCGCCGGGTAGGCCGTCACCTCGTCGTACAGGGATACCGCATGGAAGACGTTGACCAGGTCGTGGTACCCGTCGGGACGGCGGGCGCCCACCGACAGCTGCAGGTTGACCTTCGCCGGGGCCCGTGCCGTCACCGCCGCGGAGTCGTCGGCGAGTGCACGCACAGCCGCGATGCTAGGTCGCGCGCTCGGCGGCGGCCGGTCCACGGTCGCCGGGGCGGTTCGCCGCGAGCCGGGCGAAGTCGTCGACACCGAGCGACTCCCCGCGAACCCCCGGATCGATCCCGGCTGCGCGCAGCGCCGTCTCCGCCGCCGACGGTGACCCCGCCCACCTGGCCAGCGCCGCCCGCAGCGTCTTGCGGCGCTGCCCGAACGCGGCGTCCACGACGCCGAATACCTCTGCCCGGGACGCTACGGTGACCCGTGGGGGACGCCGCGCCAGCGCGACCAGACCCGAATCGACACGCGGAGCCGGCCAGAAGACGGTGCGCCCGACCCGCCCGGCCGCGCTCACGTCGGCGTACCAGGCGGTCTTGACCGACGGCACGCCGTAGGTGCGGCTTCCCGGCGCGGCGGCGAGTCGGTCCGCGACCTCCGCCTGCACCATCACCAACCCCCGCTCGAGGCTGGGCAGCCGCTCCAGCAGGTGCAGCAGCACCGGCACTGCCACGTTGTACGGGAGGTTGGCCACGAGTGCGGTGGGCGGCGCCCCTGGCAGGTCCGGAAGCCGCAGCGCGTCGGCCGTGACAACGGTGAGACGTTCGGCGTACGCCGGGAGCCGACCGGCCACCGTCGCCGGCAATGCACCGGCGAGGATCGGGTGGACCTCGATCGCGACGACCCGCGCGGCCGCGGGCAGCAAACCGAGGGTGAGTGAGCCCAACCCCGGGCCGACCTCGAGGACGATGTCGTCGGGCCGTATCTGAGCGGTTCGCACGATGCGCCGCACCGTGTTCGGATCGACGACGAAGTTCTGCCCCAGCGTCTTGGCCGGACGTAGTCTCAGCCCGGCCGCCAGCTCGCGGACCTCGCGGGGCCCGAGGAGTCCCTCGGGGTCAGCAGACGAGCCTGCTGCCGCAGGCGGACCGGGGTGCCGCACCCGCCCGACGGTACACGTAGGCTACGTGGAGCACGTAAGAAGCGTGGGAGGCGTCGTGGCGCGACGAAACTTGACCGTGCAACTCGATGAGGACGTGGTGCAAAAGGCGAAAGTGCTGGCCGCGCAGAGATCTACCTCGCTGAGCGGACTGGTGACCGCGGAGATCGAGCGGCTCGTCGGTGAGCACGATGCCTTCGCTGCGGCGCGCGCGCGAGCGCGGGACCGGCTACGACACGGGTTCGCCCTCGGTGGGCCGCCCTATCCTGCTCGCGAGCGGCTCCACGAACGTGGCTGACGGCCTCACGTTCGTCGACACCAACGTCCTGCTGTATGCGCACGACCGACAGGCGGGACAGCGCCATGAGGAGGCTGTGCGTATCACGGATGAACTCTGGCAACGCGGGACCGGCGCGTTGAGCACGCAGGTGCTGCAGGAGTTCTACGTCAACGCAACCCGGAAGCTAAAGCAACCCATCAGTCGTTCGGACGCTCGTGACATCGTTGCTGACTACGCCACCTGGCGGGTTCAGCCGGTGTCGGCGCGGGACGTGCTCGACGCCTCCTTGATGGAGGAGCAACACACGCTGTCGTTCTGGGATGCGCTCATCGTTGTTGCTGCGATGCGGACCGGCGCCGCGGTCCTGCTCTCGGAGGATCTGCAAGACGGTCGAAAGTTCGGCGCGGTGACCGTCCGCAATCCCTTCGACCCGATCAGGCCGGTCACCAGTCGCCGAAGACGCGCCGTGCCGTCGCAGTGACCGCGGCGGCCAGTTCGTCCTCCCCCACGCCCTTCACCGCAGCCATCGCGCGGAGGGTGAGCGGCACGAGGTACGGCGCATTGGGCCTCCCCCGGTAGGGCACCGGGGTCAGGAACGGCGCGTCGGTCTCGACCAGCAGCAGGTCGAGCGGCGCGACCGCGAGGGCCTCCCGCAGCGGGTCCGCGCTGGCGAAGGTGACGTTGCCGGCAAAGGACATGACGTAGCCCCGGTCGGCGCACACCCGTGCCAGGTCGGCGTCACCGGAGAAGCAGTGGAAGACCACCCGCTGCGGAGGCCCCTCCTCGGCGAGCACCCGCAGCACGTCGTCGTGGGCGTCCCTGTCGTGGATGACCAGCGCCTTGCCGGTGTCCTTGGCGATGCCGATGTGCCGGCGAAACGCCTGCTCCTGGGCCGGCCAGTCGTCCGCCCCCGTGCGGTAGTGGTCGAGGCCGGTCTCCCCGACCGCGCGCACCCGCGGCTGGGTGGCCAGCCGGGCGATGTCGTCGTACGCCGCACTGGCGGTGGCGGGGACCTCGTTGGGATGTACGGCAACGGCCGCGAGCACCTCGGGGTGCTTCGCGGCCACCCGGGCCGCCCACCGGGAGGAGGGGACGTCGACGCCGACCTGGACGACGCGGGGTACTCCGACCGCGCTGGCTGCGGCCAGTGCGTCGGCAACCGGCACCTCGGTGAGGTCGAGGTGACAGTGGCTGTCGACTGCCGGCGTCCGCAACGGCTCGGGCGCCGGGGGTGCGGCCGTCACGACGCGCCGGTCTCGGCCAGCCGGGCCACCTCCTCCTCCACCAAGGAGGGCTCCAGCTTGCGAAAAACGTGGGTCGGGGCGGCGAGCGGTGTACCGGGGCGGATCGCCGTCGATTCCCAGCGCGCGCCGGTGTCGTAGTCGCCGGTGAGGACCGAGTAGCCGCGGGTTCCGTCCGCGGTCTCCTCGTCCACCTCGCGCAACTGCGGCATCGCAGACCACTGACCGGTACCGCCGAGCTGTTCGTGCACCCGTTGCGACGACGCGGGCAGGAACGGCGTGAGCAGCGTCTTGCAGTCGTCGACCACCTGCAGGGCGACGTGCAGCACGGTGCGCATCCGGTCGGGGTCCTCGGTGCGCAGCTTCCACGGCGCCTGGTCGGAGAGGTACTTGTTGGCCTCCGCCACCACCTTCATCGCCTCGCCGAGAGCTGCCTTCTGCCGGGACCGGCCGATCAGGTCACCGACGGTGCCGAACGCTTCCTTCGCCGATGCCAGCAACGCGTGGTCGACGTCGAGGAGGACCCCGGCTTCGGGGACCGCCCCCAGGTTCTTGGCCACCATGGACACCGACCGGTTGACGAGGTTGCCCCATCCGGCGACGAGCTCGTCGTTGTTGCGCCGCAGGAACTCCGCCCAGGTGAAGTCGGCATCCGCCGTCTCTGGTCCCGCGGCGACCAGGTAGTAGCGCAGGGCGTCCGGGTCATAGCGGGAGAGGAAGTCACGCACGAGGATGCCGACACCCCGCGACGCGGAGAACTTGCGCGCCTCCATGGTGAGGTACTCACTCGACACCACCTCGTAGGGCAGTTCGAGCGCACCGAGCGCGCCGGGAGAGCCGCCGCGTGCGCCGCGGCCGGAGTAGCCCAGCAGCAGTGCCGGCCAGATCTCGGCGTGGAAGACGATGTTGTCCTTGCCCATGAAGTAGTACGCCGCGGCGTCCTCCGGGTGGCCCGGCTGCCACCACGCGCGCCACGCCTCCGGGTCGCCGCGGTGCCGCGCCCACTCCACCGACGCGGAGAGGTAGCCGATGACCGCGTCGAACCAGACATAGAGCCGCTTGTCCGGCCGGTCGCGCCAGCCGTCCAGCGGCACGGGGACGCCCCAGTCGAGGTCGCGGGTGATGGCCCTCGG
>JBBSMJ010000065.1:0-7016 GCA_038233235.1 Actinomycetes bacterium
CCGGACGTACCGAACAGTGCGACGTACGCGATGTGGCAGGCCTTCTATCACCAAGTCGGCCAATGGCATGCAGTCGGTGGTTCCCAGGCGCTGGTCGACGCGCTCGCCGCACGCCTCACCGCGTACGGCGGCCAGTGGCGCGTGGGTGCGCCCGTCGCTCGCATCGTGCGGGCCACGACGCCAACCGACCGGGTGGTCGGAGTCGAACTCGAATCGGGGGAACGCATTGCCGCCGACGCCGTGGTCACCGCCATCGACCCACAGACCGCGCTGCTCGACCTGCTCGACCCACCGCTCCAGGGGCCGGAGGCGGCGGAGCTGCGCGGCGCGCACCGCAGCAACTCCGTGCAGATGCTGGTGCACCTCGCGACCACAGCGCTGCCGGCGTACGCCAACGGCCGGTCCGGCGACTGGAACGGCCTGCAGTCCTACGTCGACAGCGTCGCGTCACTGTCCGGTGGCTTCGGGCAGGCACAAGCGCAGCGGCTGCCCGACGACCCGATACCGACGTACGCCTTCACACCCAGCGCGCTCGACGACAGCTTGGCTCCGGACGGCCACCACACCGTCTACCTTGCCTGCCCGTGTGCGCCGTACCGAGTTCGCGGCGGGTGGGACGACGTCAAGGAGGCGTTCGCCGACCGGATGATCGCCACTGTCGAGGCGCGGGCGCCGGGATTCACCGCGTCCATTGTCGGCCGGTCGATCCGTACGCCGCAGGACATGGCGGAGGAGTTGCGCTGGCCCGGCGCCCATCCCATGCACCTCGACCTCAGCCTCGACCAGATCGCGTTCCTCCGGCCCACGCGCCGCCTCGGCGGGCACGCGACACCGGTACGCGGTCTGTTTATCTCCGGCGCCGGCACCTCGCCGGTCGGTGGCATCGCCGGTACGCCCGGCCGCGCGGCCGCCCGCGCGCTGCTGGGTGCCACGCGGCTTTGAACTACCCCTGCTCGTCGGCCAGCTTCTCGGGCTCCGGTGCGGAACCTTCCTCGCCGCGCTTGATCGCGCTGACGTCGAGGCCGATCTTCACCTTGTCACCGACCAGGATGCCGCCGGTCTCCAGCGCGACGTTCCAGGTGAGGCCCCAGTCCTTGCGGTTGATCGTCGTGCTGCCGTCGAAGCCGGCACGCAGGTTGCCGTAGGGGTCGGTGGCGGTCCCGTTGGACTCGACGGTGAGTTCCACTGGTCGGGTCGTGTCCTTGATGGTCAGGTCGCCGGCCAGCGTGTATTCGTCGCCGTTGACCTCTGCCCGGTTGCTCTTGAAGGTGATGGTCGGGTACTTCTCGCTCTCCAGGAAGTCGCCGCTGCGCAGGTGCTCGTCGCGCTGCTCCTGGCCGGTGTCGATGCTCGCCGTCTGGATCGTCACCTCGGCGCTGGACTTCGACGGGTCCTGTCCGTCGAGCTGCAGCACGCCGGTGAAGTCGCGGAACTGTCCGCGGACCGTGGCGACCATCGCGTGGCGGGCCGCGAAGGACACCTGCGTGTGCGCCGGATCGAGATCCCAGGTGCCCGTGAGGTTGGACAGTGAGGTCGACGTGTCGGTGGTCATGTGCCCTCCAGTGATGGTGGGGGTTCCTTACTAGGCACCAAGCCATTGCACAAACAACCTGTTCCCGGTGATGGAAGCGACGCGGTCCGCGCACTGGTCGAATGTCAGGACCCAGGGGCGCCGGCCCGATGATGGGAGCCCCAGCGCGCGGTGCTGACGACACCTGAAAGACTCGACCCGATGATCTGCCGGTGACGCGCCGGCGGGAAAACGGGAGGGTGACGCATGTCGGACTTCGAGCTCAAGCATCCAGGGGGACAGCTCCCACTGGAGACCATCGAGGCGACCGAGCAGCCCTCAGGGCTGGACGTCTCCAAGGTTCTCAAGGAGACCGGCCACGTCACCCTCGACGTTGGCTTCATGAACACCGCGTCGTGCCAGTCGAGCATCACCTTCATCGACGGGGACGAGGGGATTCTGCGTTACCGCGGTTACCCCATCGACCAGCTGGCGGAGGGGTCGACGTTCCTCGAGGTGTCCTACCTGCTCGTCTACGGCGAGCTACCGAACAAGGAGCAGCTCGACGGGTTCGCGGCCCGCATCACCTGCCACACGCTGCTGCACGAGGACCTGCGGCGATTCTTTGGCGGCTTCCCTGCCGAGGCGCACCCGATGGCGGTGCTGTCGTCTGCGGTGAGCGCGCTGTCGACGTTCTACCAGGACAGCCTCGACCCGTTCGACCGCGAGCACGTGGAGATCTCCACCGTTCGGCTGATGGCGAAGTTGCCGACGATCGCGTCGTACGCCTACAAGACCTCGATCGGACAGCCGCTGCTCTACCCCGACAACTCCATCGGCTTCACCGAGAACTTCCTGCGGATGACCTTCGGCGTACCGACGATGGAGTACGAGGTCGACCCGGTGCTCGCCCGCGTTCTCGACATGCTGTTCATCTTGCACGCAGACCACGAGCAGAACTGCTCGACATCCACCGTCCGGCTCGTCGGGTCCAGCCACGCCAACCTCTTCGCGTCGATCTCCGCCGGTATCAACGCACTCTTCGGTCCGCTGCACGGCGGCGCCAACCAGGCGGTGCTCGACATGCTGGGGGAGATCCGGGCTGACGGCGGCAACGTGAGCAACTTCGTCAACAAGGTGAAGGACAAGCAGGACAAGACGAAGCTCATGGGATTCGGACACCGGGTCTACAAGAACTACGATCCGCGCGCGGCGATCGTGAAGAAGGCAGTACGTGAGGTGATGGAGCGGATGCCGCAACCCGATCCGCTGCTCGACATCGCCATGCAGTTGGAGGAAATCGCGCTGGCCGACGACTACTTCGTCGAGCGCAAGCTCTACCCCAACGTCGACTTCTACACCGGCCTGATCTACAAGGCGATGGGCTTCCCCACCAAGATGTTCACGGTGCTCTTCGCGCTCGGTCGGCTGCCCGGCTGGATCGCGCAGTGGCGGGAGATGATCGAAGACCCAGCGACCAAGATCGGCCGACCGCGCCAGGTGTACACCGGCGCTACCGAGCGTAGTTACAAGCCTCTCGGGGAGCGGTAGCGAATCGGTCCAAAGTTCTGCGCCGCAGGCGTTGCCTCGTCAGCCCTGGCGCATAAGAATCGTCCACGGAGGCCTGCGACCCCTCCCGTGTCCCCCCAGACACACCCCCGAGGGCCGCAGGCCTCCCTCCACGTCCGGCTACTTCGGTCCCCGAAATGGGCTCGCGTCGCCGGCGCCGGAATGGGGTATGACCGGAACTCGTGAACGACACGCCGCGCCCCTTCCTGATCGGCGGCCGCTACCGGCTCACCGAGCCGGTCGGCCGCGGTGGTATGGGCACGGTGTGGGCCGCCCGCGACGAGCTGCTCGGCCGCGAGGTCGCGGTCAAGGAAGTCGTCCCGCCCCCTGAGCTCGAACCAGGCGAGCGATCGCTGCTGCGCGAACGGACGCTGCGCGAGGCGCGGGCTGCCGCCCGGATCAGTACGCCGTCGGCGGTCACCGTCTTCGACGTGGTGGAGGAGGACGGTCGCCCATGGATCGTCATGGAGTGGCTGAATGCGCCCACCCTTGCTGACATCGTGCGTGACGAGGGTCCGATCTCGCGCTACCGAGCAGCGGCTATCGGGCTGCGCATCCTGGATGCGCTCGACGCCGCGCATGCCGCCGGCGTGTTGCATCGCGACGTCAAGCCGGCCAATGTCATGGTGCGGTCTGACGGCCGGGCGGTCCTGACCGACTTCGGCATTGCCACCTTGGACGGCGATCCCACCATCACCCGAAGCGGCCTGCTGGTCGGTTCGCCGGCGTACATGGCCCCTGAGCGAGTCCGGGGCGAGCGGCCAACGCCGGCCTCGGATCTGTGGTCGCTGGGTGCGACCCTGTACGCGGCCGTCGAAGGGCGCGCGCCCTTCCAGCGCGACGGCCAGTTGGCCACGGTCAGCGCCCTCGTGTCGGAGGAGGTACCCCCTCCGCAGCGAGCCGGATCGCTCACCCCGGCGCTGGACGGTCTGCTGATCAAGGATCCGCTGCGCCGGATCGATGCCGCCCAGGCCCGAGCGCTGCTGGAGGAGGCGGCCCAGTGGGGCGGAGCGATAAGCGGTGTTCCCGCCTGGGCCGACCGACCCGACACCGCGGAGGGTCACACCCAGGCCTTCGCGGTGGTGGGTGACGCGGTGGTGGGTGACGCGGTGGTAGATGACGCCGTGGACGAAGCGGCTGCGGGCCCTGCTCCAGGAGTTGCTCCGGAGTCCGCTGCAGAACAGGACGAGCATGAGTGGGACGGCCAGGAAGAGCTCGCGCCCGCGCTGGCGGTTTCGCCGTCCCCGGCTGACGCAACGCCGCAAATGGCGACTCGGCCCGCTACGCGGGCAACTGTCGACGGCTCCACTCGCGCCGTCGCCCACAGCCGGTCACGCGCCGTACCCGCGCTGCTGGTGGCCGCCGTACTCGCCCTCGTCGGGTTGGCAATCGGCGGGGCGCAGCTCCTCCGCACCGGTACTGGCGATGGCAGCGGAGAGGGTGATTCGACAACGCGGCAACCGGCCGCCGCAGCGCCCGTCATCGGTGCGACGACGCCCACCCCGTCCCCTTCGGTGACCAAGTCCAAGAATCCTCCGCGGAAGACGCGGTCCGCCAAACCCACGCGGTCGCCGGTGACCACGCCGTCGCCCACCAAGAGCGACGAGCCGCCGGAGGAGGATGAGCCGCCCGCCGCCGAGGACCCGCCGGCCGAGGACCCCCCCGCCGAGGACCCCCCCGCCGAGGAAGAAGACGACTCGGCGTCCGGCGGGACGCCTAGCGGCTACCGCGACTACGACGACCCGACCGGGTTCAGTGTCGCGATCCCAGCGGGCTGGAGGGTGACGACCGAGGGATCGCGTCGCTACTTCACCGACCCGCAGACCGGGCGCGCCTTCCACGTGGATCAGACCAATACACCGCAGGCCGACCCCCTGGAGGACTGGCAGAACCAGGAGAAGGGGGTTTCGCAGCGCCTGCCCGGCTATGAGCTCATCCGCATCGACCCCTTGAACTACCGAGGCTGGGAGGCCGCGGACTGGGAGTTCACCTACGACGGCAACAGCGGACGGCGGCACGTCATCAACCGCAACGTGCTCGTCTCGTCCTCCCAGGCCTATGCGCTGCACTGGAACGTCGGGGCGGATGAGTGGGCAAGCAGCCAGGACGAGTACGCCGTTTTCGCCCGGACCTTCACCCCAGCCAGCTGATCCCGCCGTCGTCAGCCCCTGGGACGATCAGGGTCTCCCGGTTTCCGACGACCAGGTGCCCGTTTCGTCCCGGTTCCCTGCGTCGTACACCGGGAGACCCTGATCGTCTCGACCTCGACCTCGACCTCGACCTGGACCTGGACCTGGACCTGGACCTGGACCTGGACCTGGACCTGGACCTGGGCCCCGGGCCGGCTTTGCTCGCTGGCGTGGTGGTGCGACGCCCACAGGGAGGTGGTTCAGCGGGAGGTGGTCAGAGGGAGGCTGCGTGGTCGGGGACCTCGTGGAACTTCTCCCGCGGTGGCCGTACGTAGTCCTCCGCCGGGGGTCGCTCCGGCAGCTCGAGGTCGGGCTGCGGGATGTCCTCGTAGGGAACCGTGGACAGCAGGTGGGCGATCATGTTGAGCCGCGCCCGGCGCTTGTCGTCGGCCTCCACCACGAACCACGGTGCGGTCTTCGTGTCGGTCACCGCGAACATCCGGTCCTTGGCCTTGGAGAACGCCACCCAGCGCTGCCGCGACTCGAGGTCCATCGGCGACAACTTCCAGCGCCGCAGCGGATCCTCGAGCCGCGATCGGAGGCGACGCTCCTGCTCGTCGTCGCTGACGGAGAACCAGTACTTGCGCAGCGCGATGCCGTCCTCGACGAGCAACTTCTCGTACACCGGGCACTGCTCGAGGAACCGCTCGTACTCCTCGTCGGTGCAGAACCCCAGCACGCGCTCGACGCCAGCCCGGTTGTACCAGCTGCGGTCCATGAGTACGACTTCGCCCGCGGCGGGCAGGTGCTGGGTGTAGCGCTGGAAGTACCACTGAGTCGTCTCCCGCTCGGTGGGTGTCGGCAGCGCCACCACCCGAGCAACCCGGGGGTTGAGGAACTCCGTGATCCGCTTGATCGCCCCACCCTTTCCGGCGGCGTCGCGGCCCTCGAAGAGGACGATGATGCGTTGACCAGTCGTCCGCACCCAGTCCTGCATCGTCACCAGCTCGGCCTGCAAGCGCAGCAGCTCGGCTTCGTACGCCTTCTTGGGTACGCGCCCGGACTGCTGCGGCGACTTCTTGGCGGTCTTCTTCTTGGTCACGCCGAGTCGCCGGCAGCCTCAGCCCGCCGCTCTGCCCCCGTCTCGCCCTCGTAGCCGTCGTCCTGGCCTGCGGCCCGTCCGACGAACTCTTCACTCTCCCCGGTGCCGGTCGTCCCCTTGCTGTCCTCGGCGGTGTCCCCGGGCGAACCTTCCTCTGGCGCGCCGCCGGTGGCGCGGGTGCGGGCCTGGGTGTCGTCGTCCGCCACGTCGTCCTCGGGGCCGCCGAAGGGTCCGTTCATCTGCTCGCTCCTCCATGGTCAGCGCCGACGACTTGCCGGCAGTTCTGGGCTTACCCGGATCGGTGCCGCGGACGCCTGAGCCGGGGTACGGAGTGTCGTAGTCGGGCCGGGCCGGTTGGCGTGCTGGACCGGACCAGTCCGACATGGCCCGCAGCTCGTTACGGAATGGCTCCTTCGGGCCATGGCGCTCGAGGGGCCGCAGTTTATAAGCTGTGAGTGATCAAGCGAACACTGAACGCGAAGAACCGCGAAGGAGGGACGAGGTGGGTGTTGTCGCTGACCTCCGGGTCGAAGACCAGGATGTCCTGGAGGAGATCGAGCTGTACGGCGACCTGATCATCGCCGCGTCCGAGACCGAGGGCCGGCTCACGACTGGCCAGATCGACGCCGTCCTCGGGGTCGCACGGGGCATCCCGCAGCAGCAAGGCGCAGCCCCCGCAGGCTAGGCCAGGCTAGGTCAGGTCGCG
>JBBSMJ010000066.1:0-6977 GCA_038233235.1 Actinomycetes bacterium
CCCGCCGGGACTGGACGCTGCTGTCGCACCGGTTGATCTTCCACGGTCGCCGGATCTGCCACAGTCGCCGGCCAGCGTGCGGCGCCTGCCCGGTGGCGAGCCTGTGCCCGTCGTACGGCACCGGCCCTACCGAGCCCGCGGAGGCTCGGCGGCTGGTGCGCGGGCCCGCCGCGGGTGAGCCGGCCCGCAGCGGCCGGGACACGCGGGAGGAGCTGCCGGCGTGAGGCGGGTGGGCGGCGTGAGGCTGGTGGCGGCGTTGGCCTTGCCGTTGGCCGGAGCGATCCTCCTCGCCGGGTGTACGCCCCCGGGGAGCGACGCGGTCGCGCTGTCGAGCCCGGGCGCGCTGCCCGAACCGACCCCGCCCAGCGGCGGCGAGCTCGACCGGCTGATCGCCGCCGCCGATCTGGAGCCGTGCCCCAGGGATCGCCGCGGCGAGGTTCCGGCCGTATCTGGTGGACTTCCCGCGGTGCGGCTGGACTGTCTCGGGGAGGGGCCGGCGGTCACCCTGTCGAAGTTCGCGCGCGGCCCGGCCGTGGTCTCGGTGTGGGCGAGTTGGTGCCCACCCTGCGCCCGGGAGGCACCGCTGCTGCAGGAGGTGGCCGACCAGGCCGGCACCTCGCTGTCCTTCCTCGGCGTCGACCTGCTCGACCGGCGCGACGCGGGCCTCGAGGCGGCCGCCGCCTTCGGGCTGCGCTTCCCCTCCGTCGAGGACCCCGATGGGCAGCTGCGTTCGGCCCTGGGCCTGCCCGGCCCTCCGGTCACCCTCTTCGTCCAGGCGGACGGGCGGGTGGTCCACCGCAAGCTGGGGGAGCTGACAAGTGCGGCCGAGCTGCGCGAGCTGATCGAGCGCCACCTCGGCGTACGGGTCCGCGAGTGAGCGCACGGGCCGGGCCGGCCGAGGGGCTGCCCGAGCAGCTCCCCGAGCGCCTGCCCGGGCGGCTGCCCGAATGGATGGAGCCACTCGCCCGGGCCGCGGCCGGCGTACGCCCGGAGCAGCTCAGCCGCTTCCTGCCGCCCCCGCCCGAGGAGTCGACCCGGCAGTCCGCGGTGCTGATGCTGTTCGGCGAGGGGCCGGACGGCCCCGACGTGTTGTTCATCGAGCGGGCGCACGACATGCGCAGCCACCCGGGGCAGCCGGCGTTTCCCGGCGGTGCTGTCGACCCCGGCGACGCGGGTCCGGTGGCCGCAGCCCTCCGCGAGGCTGTGGAGGAGACCGGCCTGGAGCCGTCCGGGGTCGAGGTCGTCGCGACCCTGCCGGCGCTCTACCTGCCGCCGAGCGGTTTCGTCGTGGTCCCGGTGGTCGCCTGGTGGCGGAAGCCATCGACGGTTCGCGCGGTCGACGCCGCGGAGGTGGCCGGGGTCGTGCGGGTGCCGCTGGCGGAGCTGATCGACCCGGACAATCGGCTGTCGGTCCGCCACCCCAGCGGGTACGTCGGTCCGGCCTTCCGGGTGCGCGGTCTCCTTGTCTGGGGGTTCACCGCCGGCCTGGTGTCTCGCCTGCTCGCCTTCGCCGGCTTGGAGCGGCCCTGGGACGCCGGCCGGGTGGAGGAGTTGCCGACGCCAGCGCTGGCGCCGGTCCGCGCTGACGGCAGCGACGTACGGCCATGAGTGTGCTCGACGCGGTCCTGCTCCTCGTGCTCCTGTTGCTGGGGCTGTCCGGTCTGCGGCGCGGCCTCGTCGTCGGCGCGATCTCGTTCGCCGGGCTGGTCGTGGGTGGTCTCGTCGGACTGCTGCTCGCACCCCCGGCGGCCGGGCAGTTCGACTCCGGCCCAGCGCGGGCGGTGGCCGCCGTCGCCGTCGTACTCGTCCTTGCCACTGTCGGTCAGGGGGCGTTCGCTCTCGCCGGCTTGGCGCTGCGCCGCCGGCTGACCTGGCGCCCGGTCCGGGTGGCCGACGCCGCGGGCGGCGGGTTTACCGCGGTGCTTGCCGGGCTCCTCGTCGCCTACCTGTTGGGCCTGGTGGTGGCCAGCGGCCCGGTGCCCGGCCTCGCCCGCGCGGTGCGCTCGTCTCAGGTACTCAGCGCGGTGGACAGCGTGGCGCCGGGGGCGGTGCACACGCTCTTCGGTGACGTGCGGCGGACGCTGCGCGCCAGCGGTTTCCCGGAGGTCTTCGCGGGTTTCGGCCCGCCGGACCTGCCGGCAGTCAATACCCCCGGCGGCCGGGTGGCGAACCGGCCGGCGGTTCGCCGCTCTCGACGCAGCGTCGTCCAGGTGTTGGGCACTGCGACGACCTGCGACCGCCAGGTCAGCGGGAGCGGGTTCGTCTACGCGCCGCAGCGGGTGATGACTAACGCGCACGTGGTGGCTGGCGTGACCGCACCCACGGTGGCGGTGGGCAGGTCGGGGCGGGAGTTGCCCGCCCAGGTGGTGGCTTACGACCCCGGCCGCGATGTGGCCGTGCTGCACGTGCCCGGGCTCGACGTCCGCGCGCTGCGCTTCGCCGGGGAGGCCGAGCGCGGCGACGGTGCCGTCGTGGCCGGCTATCCCGAGGGCGGTGGCTATCGAGCGGTGCCGGCGCGGGTCCGCACCCGGCTGACCGCGCGCGGGCTGGACGTCTACCAGCGCGCGCAGGTCACCCGCGACGTCTACGCCGTACGCGCGGACGTGCGGCCGGGCGACTCCGGGGGCCCGCTGCTCGCTCCCGACGGGGAGGTGTACGGCGTGGTTTTCGCTGCCGCCGCGGACCATGCCGGCACCGGATACGCGCTGACCGCCGAGGAGGTCAGTGGTGTTGCCGAGCGCGGCCGGCAGGCCACCACTCCGGTGTCGACCGGCGGGTGCGCCTAGCTCGGGCGGCTCAGCCGTTCCTTCTCCCGTCGGACGCGAGCCAGGACAGCAGCTCCTCGCCCAGCAGCTCGGGGCACTCCTCGTGCGGGAAGTGACCCACCTCCGGGAGCAACCGCCAGCGGTACGGTCCGGAGACGTAGCGGCTGGACCCGGCGGCGGAACGCGGCAGCAGGGATCCGTCGCGCTCCCCGTGAACGTGCAGGACGGGGACGCCGACCGGCGTACGCATCCGCCGCGCGAAGCGCATGCCGTCGGGGCGCGGGATGGAGCGGATCGCCCAGCGGTGGTATTCCAGGGCGCTGTGCGCGACGCCGGGGATGCGGATCGCCTGCCGGTAGCACGCGGCGGTCTGCGGGTCCGGCCAGTCCGGGGTCGCCGACCAGCGGCGGATGAGCCGCTCCACCAGGGCGCCGTCATCGGCCACCAGGCGGCGCTCGGGCACCCATGGTGTCTGAAAGCCGAGGACGTGGACGCTCTGGGCGACCTGGCGCTGGTCGGCGACGAGGGCGGCCCGCAGCCGCCTCGGGTGCGGCATGGATAGGACGGCGAGGCGGGAGACGACCTGCGGGTGCAGGACGGCGGTCGTCCACCCGAGAAAGCCACCCCAGCCGTGCCCCACCACGACAGCGTTGCGCTCACCGAGGGCGCGGATCAGCGCGGCGATGTCGGTGCTCAGCGTGAACGGGTCGTATCCCCGTGGCGGCTTGTCACTGCCGCCGTAGCCTCGCAAGTCGACTGCCACCGCCCGGTAGCCCGCGTCGGCGAGCAGCGGAAGCTGATGGCGCCACGCCCACCAGAACTCCGGAAACCCGTGCAGGAGCAGCACCAGCGGACCCGAGCCGATTTCAGCGGCGTGGAAGCGGGCACCGTTGGCCGCGATGTCGCGGTGGGTCCACGGGCCGGGCAGGAGTACGACGGGCGCCTCCGGCGACGGCATGGCGGGCAGCCTGTCACATCGACGGCCGGTCGCTGGCCGTCGATGTGACAGATCAGGTCAGCTGGAGCCGCGGTTCTTCAGCGTGGCGACGCTCTCCTTGACCGTGCGGATGGTGCGTTCCGGGGGCTTGACCTGGGAGACGGCCTTCTTGCCGATCAGCGCCAGCACCGCGGCGACGATCAGGTAGAGGACCGCGACGATAAGGAAGCTCCAGCCGAGCGGGATGCCCAGCGCAGAGATGCCGTACGCGAGCGCGATGGACAGCAGGATGACCGCGAGGACGCCGCAGAAGGCGGCGGCCCCGAACATCGCCCCGCCCTTGGCCGCCTTCTTCGCATCGGCGCGGACCTCGAGCTTCGCCAGCTCGATTTCGGAGCGCACCAGCGAGCTCAGGTCACGGGTCGCGGCAGACACGAGGTGCCCGAGCGTCTGCTCGTCCCCCGAGCCCGTCGCGGTGCTGGAACCGCCGCGCGCGGTGGCGCGAGTCGTCGTACCGCTCTCCTCGCCGCCGTAGGCGTAGGCCATGTGCGTCACCTCTCGAAACTCTCAGGTCGGGTCACCGCGTGGAGGCGTACCCCCGACGGACGCGGATCACCCTACGGCGTCGAACCCGTTATTCCTCGCTCGGCGCGGAGGGCAGCTTCTCCTTGATGAGTTCCATGACGGAGGAGTCGGTCAGCGTGGTCACGTCACCCAGCTGCCGGTTGTCCGCCACGTCCCGCAGCAACCGACGCATGATCTTCCCGGAGCGAGTCTTCGGCAACTCCTGTACGACGAGGATCTGCCGCGGTTTCGCGATCGGCCCGATCTCCTTGGCGACGTGCGCCCGCAGGTCCTTCGCCACCGCATCGCCCGCCGACTCGTCCTCCGGCACGTTGCCCCGCAGGATGACGAACGCCGCGATCGCCTGGCCGGTGGTCGGGTCGGCGGCGCCCACGACCGCCGCCTCCGCGACCTTCGGGTGAGAGACGAGCGCAGACTCCACCTCGGTGGTGGAGATGCGGTGGCCGGAGATGTTCATGACGTCGTCGACCCGGCCGAGCAGCCAGATGTCGCCATCATTGTCTTTCTTCGCGCCGTCGCCGGCGAAGTAGCGCCCTTCGAAGCGCGACCAGTACGTCTCCTTGTAGCGCTCGTCGTCGCCCCAGATACCACGCAGCATCGACGGCCAGGGTTCGGTCAGCACGAGGTATCCGCCGCCACCGTCGGGAACGGGCGCGCCCTGGTCGTCGACCACGTCCGCCGCGATGCCAGGCAGCGCGCGCATCGCCGCCCCCGGCTTGGTGGCGGTGACGCCGGGCAGTGGGCTGATCATGATGGCGCCGGTCTCGGTCTGCCACCAGGTGTCGACGACGGGGCAGCGGCCGCCGCCGATGTACTCCCGATACCACATCCACGCCTCGGGGTTGATCGGCTCACCGACCGTCCCGAGCAGCCGCAGTGAGGACAGGTCGTACTTCTTCGGCCACTCCTCGCCCCACTTCATGAAGGTGCGGATCGTGGTCGGCGCGGTGTAGAGGATCGTCACCTTGTAGTGCTCGATCATCTTCCACCACCGCTCCTTGTCCGGTGTCCCCTCGTACATCAGCGAGGTGGCGCCGTTGGCGAGCGGACCGTAGACGATGTAGCTGTGGCCGGTGACCCAGCCGATGTCGGCGGCGCACCAGTAGACGTCGGTGTCCGGTTTGTGGTCGAAGACGACCCGGTGGGTGTAGGCGACCTGCGTCAGGTAGCCGCCCGTCGTGTGCAGGATCCCCTTCGGCTTCGCGGTCGTACCGCTGGTGTAGAGGATGAACAGCGGGTGTTCGCTCTGGTGCGCGGGCGCTTCGTGGTTGCCGTCCTGCCGGTCCACCACCTCGTGCCACCACACGTCCCGGTCGTCGTCCCAGGCGACGTCCTGTTCGGTACGGCGTACGACGAGAACGTGGTGCACGTCAGGGCACTCCTCGAGCGCTTCGTCGACGGCCGGTTTGAGCGCACTCGGGGCGCCCCGGCGATAGCCGCCGTCGGCGGTGATGACGACGCGGGCGTCGGCGTCCTTGATGCGGCTGCGCAGCGCGTCGGAGGAGAAGCCGCCGAAGACCACGGAGTGCGGGGCGCCGATCCGCGCGCAGGCCAACATGGCGATCGCCGTCTCCGGGATCATCGGCATGTAGATGGCGACCCGGTCGCCCTTCTCGACGCCGAGTTCGGTGAGCGCATTGGCCGCCTTGCACACTTCGGTGCGCAGGTCGGCGTAGGTGAGCGCGCGGGTATCGCCGGGCTCGCCCTCCCAGTGGATCGCCACCTTGTCGCCTCTGCCCGCGTCGACGTGGCGGTCGACGCAGTTGACGGCGACGTTGAGCTCCCCGCCGACGAACCACTTCGCGAACGGCAGCTCCCACTCCAGGGCGCTGTCCCACTGGGTGGTCCACGTGAGCCGCCGCGCCTGCTCCTCCCAAAAGGCGATCCGGTCGCCCGCCGCCTCGTCGTACAGCTCCTTGGGGGCCTCGGCTTCCTCGGCGAAGTCAGGCGGCGGCTCGAAGCGTCGGTTCTCCTGCAACAGGTTGGAGAGTGCCTCGCTGGTCACTGCAGCGCTCCTCGGGGTCGTAGCTTCTCCGGTGGAGTGGGTCGGCTCGTCAGTGCGAGACTGCTTGCTCGGCTCCAGCACCGGTGAGGGAACGCACCTCCATCTCGGCGAACTTACCCTCGTTGTACTCCTTGCTGAGTACGGTGCCGAGCCAGCCGAAGAAGAACCCGGCCGGGATCGACACCAGGCCCGGATTCTCCAGTGGGAACCAGCTGAAGTCGGTGCCCAGCGGGAACAGCGACGCGCTGGTCCCCTCTGCGGAGACCTTGCCGGACACCACCGGGGAGAAGAGGACGAGCACCACGGCCGTGACGAGGCCGCCGTAGATGGCCCACACCGCGCCCTGGGTGTTGAACTTCCGCCAGAAGAGGCTGTACAGCAGCGCGGGCAGATTGCCTGACGCAGCGACCGCGAACGCCAGGGCGACGAGGAACGCGACGTTGAGCCGCTGCGCGTAGATGCTCAGCACGATGGCGACCGCACCGATGACGAACGCGGAGATGCGGGCTATGCGCACTTCGGAGCCTTCGGGGGCCTCGCCGCGGTGGATGACGTTGGCGTAGATGTCGTGCGCGAACGACGACGAGGAGGCCAACGTGAGCCCGGCGACGACCGCCAGGATCGTCGCGAACGCGACCGACGCGATGAAGGCAAGCATGAGCGTGCCGCCGAGTTCACCGAAGAC
>JBBSMJ010000067.1:0-6972 GCA_038233235.1 Actinomycetes bacterium
CTCGAACAGTTCCACCAGACGACGGCGCGCAGTATCCCGGTCGACGCCCGCACTGATCCGCACCGCCTGGATCAGCCGGGCAAAAGCGCCTTCCACGTCCCCGTCCACCACGTCGAGATCGGCGGCGGCACACTGAGCACCGACATCGTCCGGCCGTTGCACCGCTGCCGAGCGCACCTCGCTTGGGTCGGCACCCTGCACTCGGCGCAACAGGGCGACCTGGGCCAGCCCGGCGAGGGCCGACGCGTCGTCTGGTGCCCGGTTCAGGACACGGCAGTAGGCGTCCGCGGCGGCGTCGAAGTCCTCACGCTCGATTGCGTCGTACGCTTCGTCGAACTCGGCCGGCAGCTCCGGCTCCGCTGCGTCAACCGGGCCGGTGGACTGCTCACCGCCGTCACCGGCACTGACTCGGCCGCTGACACCGTTGGCTTCCGCCACCCGGAGCAGCTCGTCGAGGAACTGGCGTACCTGCGCCTCGGGCAACGCGCCCTGGAACAGCGGCACCGGTTGACCCGCGACGACGGCGAAGACCGTCGGGATGCTCTGTACGCCGAAGGCCGCCCCGATGCGCTGATCGGCGTCCACGTCGATCTTGGCGAGCAGCCAGCGCCCGGCGTCGGCGGTCGCCAGCCGCTCGAGGACTGGGCTGAGCTGGCGGCAGGGGCCGCACCAGGTCGCCCAGAAATCGATAACGACCGGCACGGTCATCGACCGGTCGATGACGTCGGCTTGGAAGGTGGCCTCGGTGACGTCGACAACGTAGGAGGAGGCGTCACCGCCGCCCCCACCGACCCGGTCGGTCGCCGCCGTCGACGGGGCGGTCGACGGGGCCGACCGCAGGCTGCCGAGATCGACGGCACCGTAGGAGGAGAAGCTCGGCTGCTGCTGCATGGCACCCATCCTTCCGGTCAGTCGCCTGGTTCCAGCAGCCGGTCTCGCAGTGCCTGCAGGTCGCCGTCGTCCGCGCCGGCGGCGCGGACGAATCCCTCCGCACCGCCGTAGCCATCGGTCAGCGCGTCGAGTAGTGCGGCCATGGTGCTGGGCAACACCGGAGGGTCGGTGATGGCCTTGCCGGTCAGCGCGTAGTCGGCTTCTACGTCCGCAGGCGCGACGCCGAGCACGGTCAGCAGCAGGGCAGCGATGCTGCCGGTGCGGTCGCGTCCCGCCAGGCAGTGGACGACCGCCGGGTAGGTCTCCTCACGCCCCAGGTCACGCACCAGACGAAGCAGCTGCTCCGGCCGGTTCTGCAGCATCTCGAGGTAACGCGCGCCCACGTCGGCGCCGGTGCGCGGTGCTGGCCGCTCGAACCATTCGACGGGCACCACGTCGTACAGCGGCAGCGCGACGAGCCGCGGCGCTTGGACCGCGTCGTACCAGGGACCGACGCCGTACTCCTCGACCTCTTCCGGCATGCGCAAGTCGTAGACGGTGCGCACGCGGAGGTCGTGCAGGGTCGTCAGGTCGTCGGGCTCGAGGCCGTGCAGGCCGTCACTGCGAAAGATCCGGCCGCGGCGTACGAGGAATCCGTCAGCGGTTCGGTAACCCCCGAGGTCGCGAAAGTTGTCGCAGCCGGCGAGCGCGATCCAGCGATCGCTGGCAGAACGGGACTGCGCGGGACTGGACTGTGCGGGATTGGGCACGGTTGATCCCTAGAAGCGTGGTGGCTCGGAGTAGGAGCCCCACTCTTGCCGCAGTGCGTCGCAAATCTCACCCAACGTGGCCTCGGCTCGGACGGCGTCGAGCATCGCGGGCACCATGTTGTCCTCCGTACGGGCCACGGCGACTATCCGCTCGACGCCGGCTCGAGCTGCGGCATCGTCACGCGTTGTGCGGCGCTCCCCGAGCGTCCTGGTCTGCTCCACCTCCACCTCGTGCGAGACGCGCAGGATGTCCAGCTCGCCCACCACGGTGTCGGTGTGGCAATTGACGCCGACGACCTTCTTGTCGTCCTTCTCTAGCGCCTGCTGGTAGCGGAACGCCGACTCGGCGATTTCGGCCATGAACCAGCCGTCCTCGATCCCGCGCAAAATCCCCGACGTCATCGTCCCGTCGCTGCCCATATCGCGGATCCTGGCGAAGATCTTCTCTGCCTCCTCCTCGAGTGAATCGGTGAGCGCCTCGACGTACCAGGAGCCGCCGAGCGGGTCGGCAACGTTGGCGACCCCCGTCTCCTCCATGATCACCTGCTGGGTACGCAGCGCGATCTCCGCCGCCTTGTTGCTGGGCAGCGCGAGCACCTCGTCAAGGGCGTTGGTGTGCAGCGAGTTGGTGCCGCCGAGGACGGCGGCAAGCGCCTCGACGGCGGTCCGGACCACGTTGTTGTCCGGCTGCTGTGCGGTGAGCGACACACCCGCGGTCTGCGTGTGGAACCGCAACCACTGAGCACGCTCGGTGCGTGCGCCGTAGACATCACGCAGCCAGCGCGCCCAGATCCGCCGAGCAGCGCGAAACTTTGCGATCTCCTCGAAAAAGTCGATGTGCGCGTCGAAGAAGAACGAGAGACCCGGCGCAAATTCCTCGATATCCAGCCCGCGGGACAGGCCCAACTCGACGTAGCCGAAGCCGTCGGCCAACGTGAACGCCAGCTCCTGCGCGGCCGTCGAGCCCGCCTCCCGGATGTGGTATCCGGAAACCGACAGCGGCTTGTACGCCGGGATCTCCCGCCCGCAGTACTCCATGAGATCGCCGATGAGCCGTAGGTGCGGCTCGGGTGGAAACAACCACTCCTTCTGGGCGATGTACTCCTTGAAGATGTCGGTCTGCAGGGTGCCGTTGAGCGTCGCGATGTCGATGCCTTGACGCTCGGCGGCGACAAGGTACATGCAGAACACGGGTACGGCGGGCCCGCTGATCGTCATCGACGTCGTCACGTCGCCGAGCGGGATGTCGGAGAAGAGAATGTCCATGTCGAGAGCCGAATCGATGGCGACGCCGCAGTGCCCCACCTCGCCGAGAGAGCGCGGGTCGTCGGAGTCGCGGCCCATCAAGGTCGGCATGTCGAAGGCGACGGATAATCCGCCTCCGCCGGAACCAAGGATCATCTTGTAGCGCTCGTTGGTCTGCTGCGCGTTGCCGAAGCCGGCGAACTGACGGATCGTCCAGGCCCGACCGCGATAGCCCGTGGGGTACAGCCCGCGGGTGAAGGGAAACTCACCCGGCCAGCCGATGCGCTCGAAGCCGGTGTAACGATCGCCGGGCCGCGGCCCGTAGACCGGGTCGACTTCCGCCCCGGACAGGGTGGTGTAGTCGGCGTCGCGGACGCGCCCAGCCGCCGTCGCCGCATCCATGCGCCGCTGCCAGCGGCTACGACCCTCCTCGATAGAGGCGTCCGGGTCAGTCGAATCTGGGTCAGTCGAATCCGGGTCAGTCGAATCCGGGTCAGTCGAGTCCACGGCGTCAGGGTACCCAGCCGGCTGACCAGCCGCCGGTCAGTCGTCGTCGTCGTTGCGGTCTGCGGCGGCGGACGGCATACGCCGCCGCGCTGAATCGCCGTCCGACCGCTGCGACGAGCCAGCGAGACGAGGGCCGAACAGCAACTCGGAGACCGCCTTGTAGTGGCGGTCCGGTGAGGGCAGGTAGCGGATCTCCCGTAGCGCCTGATCCTGACCCGCCGACTCCATGATGAACGTGCCGTACCCGAGCAGGCGGCCCGGCAGCGGCTTCTCGAAGGTCATGTCCGTCACCTTGCGCAGCGGCATCATGGCCACCTTTCGGGTGAGCAGGCCGGTAGCCATGAGCACCCGTGCATTGGTCACGACGAAACGGTCCACCGACCACTGGGCGAACTTCCAGCCCGCCCACCCGGTGACTCCAAGGGCCACGGTGAAGACGAGGTCGGCTCCCCCACTGCCGCGCGGAAGGGGCGCCGTCAACGCCACGGCGGCGATCCAGCTTGCGACCATCACCGCCAGCGGCCGAGCGAGGACGACCGGATGGAAACGGGTGCGGACCACCGAACGCTCGCCGGGAAGCAGGTATCGCTCTACCGGCCGCGGCAACGGGCTAGCAGAACCTTCGCGCGTACCCGGTTCGTCGGCAGAGGAGGCCGGGCTCACACCAGGTTCTTGAAGAAGGTGGTCAGCGACTCTGCGGCAGCCTGCAGCCCGTCGAGAGCGCTGCGGACGGCTTCCGCGGCGTCACGGGGGGAGGAGAGAAGGTAGAACACTGCGAAGGCGATGACCAGGAAGGTCAACAGCTTCTTCAACATGCGTCCTCCTCTCGCGGTAGCTCGGCAGCCCAGCACTCACCCGGCGCAAGAGCTACTTCTACACCCGCGAGGCCACCGCGCGCGGACGCCGCGCCCGTGACGGCTGTCCGCATCTGGGCAATACGTTCGACGGGTCAGCCGACGAGCTCGCTCAGCAGCTCCTCCGCCGCCGCGTAGGGGTCGAGCTGTCCCTTGACCACCCGCGCGGCGAGAGCCGGCAGCGCCGCCGCGCCATGGATGTCGCCCATGCGTCCACGCAGGGTGGCAACGGTGATCGCCTCGACTTCGGCGCTGGCCCGCGCCGTACGGCGTCCCTCACCGGCGCCGGTGCTGTCCAGCCAGGACGCGTGCTTGTCCAGTGCGGTGACCAGCTCGTCCAGACCCTCGGCGCGGGAGGCGACGGTCTTGACGACGGGCGGGCGCCAGTCGCCGGGCTGGCGGCGCTCCCCTAGCGACAGCATGTGCCGCAGGTCGTGTACCGCCTGGTCGGCGCCGTCCCGGTCGGCCTTGTTGACAACGAACACGTCGGCGATTTCCAAGATGCCCGCCTTGGCCGCTTGGATCGCGTCACCCATGCCGGGTGCCACCAGCACGACGGTGGTATCCGCGAGCGAGGCAACCTCCACCTCGGCCTGGCCCACGCCGACTGTCTCGACGAGCACCACGTCACAACCCGCCGCGGCAAGCACGCGCAGTGCCTGGGGAGCGGCCTGGGACAGCCCCCCGAGGTGGCCGCGGGTGGCCATCGACCGGATGTACACCCCGTCGTCGGCCGCGTGGTCCTGCATGCGTACGCGATCCCCGAGCAGCGCGCCGCCGGAGAACGGCGAGGTGGGGTCGACGGCCAACACACCCACCCGGCGCCCCAGCCGGCGAAAGGCGGTGACGAGCGCGGAGGTCGACGTGGACTTGCCGACGCCTGGAGATCCGGTGAGGCCGATCACGCGGGCGCTTCCGCCGTACGGCGTCAACGCGGCCATGACCTCCCGCAGCGCTGGGGAGGCGTCCTCCACTAGGGAGATCAGCCGTGCGACCGCGCGTGGGTCGCCGTGGCGGGCGCGCTCGACAAGCTCCGGGACGTCGACCCGGCGGGCCACCCGGCGTCAGCCGGCGGGTACGCGCAGCACCAGCGCGTCACCCTGCCCGCCGCCTCCGCACAGGCCGGCGGCACCCACGCCACCGCCGCGGCGGCGCAACTCCATGGCCAGGTGCAGGGCGATCCGGGCGCCGGAGGCTCCGATCGGGTGCCCCATGGCGATCGCGCCGCCGTTGACGTTGACGATGTCGGGGGAAACGCCCAACTGGCGGGTGGAGTGGATAGCGACAGACGCGAAGGCCTCGTTGATCTCCACCAAGTCCAGGTCGTCGACGGTCAGCCCCTCGCGCTCCAGAGCGCGGGCGATCGCGTTGGCCGGCTGCGACTGCAGGCTGGCGTCCGGCCCAGCCACCACACCGTGGGCTCCGATCTCGGCCAGCACCGGCGCGCCCAACTCCTCCGCCTTGGCGCGCGACATGACAACAACCGCGCAGGCCCCGTCGGAGATCTGGGAGGCCGATCCGGCGGTGATGGTGCCATCAGGGGCGAAGGCCGGCCGCAGTTTGGCCAGGGTTTCCGCCGTGGTGTCCGCGCGCACCCCTTCGTCCTCGCTGAAGACAACCGGGTCGCCCTTCCGCTGCGGGATCTCGACCGGCACGATCTCGTCGTCGAACAGTCCGTTCTTGGCGGCGGTCGCCGCGCGTTCGTGCGAGCTGGCGGCGACGGCGTCCTGGTCCTCCCGACTGATCCCGAGCTTGGCGTTGTAGCGCTCGGTCGAATCACCCATCGCGCGCTGGTCGAACGCGCAGAACAGGCCGTCGTGCGCCATCGAGTCGACCAGCGCGGCGTTGCCGTACTTATAGCCGGCGCGCGCACCCGGCAGCAGGTGCGGTGCGTTGGTCATCGACTCCATGCCGCCCGCCACCACCACCTCGAACTCGCCGAGCCGGATGAGCTGGTCGGCCAGCGCGATCGCGTCGAGGCCGGACAGGCAGACCTTGTTGATGGTGAGGGCGGGAACGTCCATCGGTACGCCGCCCTTCACCGCCGCCTGACGCGCGGTGATCTGTCCGGCGCCGGCCTGCAGCACCTGACCCATGATCACGTAGTCCACCTGGTCGCCAGAGATGCCCGCCTTCTCCAGGGCTGAGCGGATCGCCACCCCGCCGAGGTCGACGGCGGGAAAATCCTTGAGGGAGCCGAGTAGCTTGCCGATCGGCGTACGGCTTCCAGCAACGATGACGGAACCTTGGCGGGCCATGGTGGGGCCTCCTCGAACGTGGTGGCGGGAGTGCTGTCACGATACCGAGTCTGTCCTCGACCTTTCGTCCCCGACCGAGAGGACTCCAGTGCTCACTCGCATCGACCACGTCGGCATCGCCTGTCACGACCTCGAGCGCTCGGTCGCCCACTATCAGGAGGTCTTCGGGCTAGCCGTCGTCTCGCGGGAGACCAACGACGAGCAAGGCGTGCGCGAGGCCCTGCTCGTCGTAGCCGACCCCGGGGACGGCGCCGCGGCCGCCCTGGGCGGTGGCTCCTATCTGCAGCTGCTCGAGCCGCTCGGGCCGGAGACTCCGGTAGGTCGCTTCTTGGCGCGGCGGGGTGAGGGCATCCATCACATCGGGTACGGCGTCGCCGACGTCCGGGCGGCGATGGCCGCGGTCGCCGGACGAGGGGTCAGGCTGCTCGACGCACGGCCGCGGCATGGGTCGATGGGCGCGTCGATCGC
>JBBSMJ010000068.1:0-6964 GCA_038233235.1 Actinomycetes bacterium
ACCCGTCTCGTCCTGGAGCCGGGCCAGCAACCGCAGGTGGCTCACCCAGTGGCGGGGCTCGTCGACGTGGCCGTACATCATCGTGGCGCTGGACCTGATCCCCAGCCGGTGGGCGGTGGTGACCACCTCCACCCAGGCGGCCGCCGGCAACTTGCCCTTGGTGAGCACCCAGCGGACCTCGTCGTCGAGGATCTCCGCCGCCGTCCCCGGGATCGTGTCGAGGCCGGCCTCCCGCGCGGCGGTCAACCACTCGGCGATGGACCAGCCTGTCCGGGCGACGCCGTTGGCCACCTCCATCGGGCTGAACGCGTGCAGGTGGATTTCGGGTGCGCGCCGCTTCACCTCCCGGGCCAGGTCGAGGTACGCCGTCCCTGGCAGGTCGGGATGGATGCCGCCCTGCATGCACACCTCGGTCGCCCCGGCCACCCACGCCTCGGCCACCCGGTCGCCGACCTGGGCCAGCGACAGCGTGTAGGCGTCGGCGTCGGTACGCCGCTGCGCGAAGGCGCAGAACCGGCAGCCGGTGTAGCAGACGTTGGTGAAGTTGATGTTGCGGTTGACGACGTAGGTGACGGTGTCGCCGACGACATCGCGGCGTACGTCGTCGGCGAGTGCGCAGAGGACGTCCAGCGCCGCACCGTCGGCAGCCATGAGGGTGAGCGCCGCGTCGTCGGACATCCCGGCCGGGTCGTCGGCGGCTTCCCGGAGCGCGCTGAGCATGTCGGCGGGTAGCCGCTCCCGCACGGGACGCGGCGCGGGCAACGAGTCGCGAAGAGCCGCCCAGTCGCCGTACACCTCGTCGAAGTCTGACCGCTGGTCGGTACGGCGACCCTCCGTATCGACGCCCACGTGCAGGTCCACCCGGCCGCGGCTCTCGACCAGCCCACCATCGGGCTCCTGCCACGGCCGCCCCACCGGACGGGCAGCCGCGTCGGCCAGGCCGGTGCGCGAGTCGGCGAGTGCCTGCACGTGCGGCAGCACCCGCGGGTCGATCCACGGCTCGCCGGCGAGGACGTACGGCGGATGGACGGTGAGCCGCTCCCGGAGGGTGAAGCCGGCCGCCTCGGTCCAGCGACGCAACTGCTCCACCTGCGGCCACGGACGCTCCGGGTTGACGTGGTCCGGGGTCAGCGGGGAGACCCCGCCCCAGTCGTCGACGCCGGCGCGCAGCAACAGCCCGTGCTCCTCGCCGGCGCTCGACTCCCCAACCAGGTTCGGGGGCGCCTGGATGCGCATGCGCGGCCCGAGCACCAGCCGGGCGACCGCGACGGTGGCGGCCAGCTCGGCCATCGACGGCTCGGTTGCCGAGCGCATGGCTGTATCGGGCTTGGCCCGGAAGTTCTGCACGATGACTTCCTGGATACCGCCGTATGCCCGAGCCACCCGGCGGATGACGAACAGCGCGTCCGCGCGCTCGCCGATGGTCTCGCCGATGCCGACGAGGATTCCGGTGGTGAACGGAACAGCGCAGCGCCCGGCGTCCTCCAGCACCCGCAGCCGGACAGCCGGCTCCTTGTCGGGCGAGCCGTGGTGCGCACCGCCCGGGAGCGCCCACAGCCGGGTGGCGGTGGTCTCCAGCATCATCCCCATCGACGGAGCGACCGGCTTCAGCCGCTGGAAGTCAGCCCAGCCCAGCACTCCGGGGTTGAGGTGGGGCAGCAGGCCGGTCTCCTCCAAGACACGTACGGCCATGGCGCGCACATAGGCGAGGGTGTCGTCGTACCCGCGCTCGTCCAGCCACTCACGCGCGGCCGACCAGCGGTCCTCGGGGCGGTCACCCAGGGTGAACAGCGCTTCCTTGCAGCCGAGCTCCGCACCGCGCCGGGCGATGTCGAGGACCTCGTCGGGCTCCATAAAGGCGCTCGGCAGCCGGTGCGGCACGGTGGCGAACGTGCAGTAGCCACAGCGGTCACGGCAGAGTCGGGTGAGCGGGAGGAAAACCTTCGGCGACCAGGTCACGACGCCCGGCCGGCCGGCGTCGACCAGCCCCGCGTCGCGCACCCGCCCGGCCGAGCTGCACAAGTCGTCGAGGTCGTCCCCGCGCGCGTGCAGCAGCACGGTGGCCTCGACCTGGTCGAGGGTCACGCCGTCCCGGGCCCGGCGCAGCGCGCGACGCAGGGCGCTGGCGGTGGGGGCCACGCCGTTACTCCCGGGCGAGTCCACCATCCCGGCAGCCTACGACCGGGCCGGCGGTCGGTTCCTGGCCGGCTGACAGGATGACGCCCATGCGCATCGTCGTCCCGGCCGGCGGCGTCGGGGCGGCGCGCTTCCTGCGCGGACTGCGCGCAGCCGCCCCCGACGCCGAGATCACCGTCGTGGGCAACACCGGCGACGACCTCACCCTGCACGGGCTGCGCATCTGCCCCGACCTGGACACCGTCATGTACACCCTCGGCGGTGGCGTGGACGAGGAGCACGGCTGGGGTCGCGCGGAGGAGACCTACGAGGTGCGCGCGGAGCTGACGGCGTACGACGCCAAGCCGGAGTGGTTCACCCTCGGCGACCGCGACCTGGCCACCCACCTGATACGCACCCAGATGCTGGCCGCCGGCTACCCGCTGAGCGAGGTGACGGCCGCCCTGTGCGCGCGGTGGCGCCCGGGGGTGCGGCTGCTGCCGATGAGCGACGACCGGGTCGAGACCCACGTGGTCGTCGACGACCCGGACGGCGTCGCGGGGGCACGCCGCGCGCTGCACTTCCAGGAGTACTGGGTGCGGCTGCGAGCCGAGCCGCGCGCTCATGACGTGGTGGCGGTCGGGGCGGCGGAAGCGACGCCCGCGCCCGGGGTTCTGGAGGCCATCGCGGCGGCCGACGTCGTGGTGCTGCCGCCGTCGAATCCGGTGGTGAGCATCGGCATCGTGCTGGCGGTGCCGGGTTTGCGTGCGGCGCTGGAAACCGCCGCGGCTCCGGTCGTGGGGGTGTCCCCCATCGTCGGCGGCGCGCCGGTGCGCGGCATGGCCGACAAGCTGCTGGCCGCCATCGGCGTGGCGGTGGACGCGGGGGCGGTGGCCGAGCACTACGGGGCGGCGCTGCTCGACGGGTGGCTGGTCGACACCCGCGACGCCGCAGCGATCCCGCGGGTGGAGGCGGCGGGCATCCGCTGCCAGGCGGTGCCGCTGCTCATGTCGGACGCGGCGACAACCGCTGCCATGGCCACCGCCGTGCTCGCGCTGGCCGACGGGGTGGTTTCGCGCCGGTGAGGTACGAGGCCTGGGGCGTCGCGGGGATCCCGGAGGTTCGCGAAGGGGACGACCTGGCCACCCTGATCGCGGCGGCCGAGCCGGGGCTGCGCGACGGGGACGTACTGCTCGTCACCAGCAAGGTGGTGAGCAAGGCAGAGGGCCGGATCCGCTGGGGCGTGGAGCGCGACGCTGTCGTCGACGCGCAAGCGGTACGGCTGGTCGCCCGCCGCGGCGCGACCCGGATCGTGGAAACCCGGCACGGGTTCGTCGTGGCCGCGGCCGGCGTGGACGCCTCGAACACCCCGTCCGGCAGCGTGCTGCTGCTCCCCGAGGACCCGGACGCGTCCGCCCGCCGACTGCGGGCCGGCCTGCGCGCACAGCTCGGGGTGTCCGTCGGCGTGGTGGTGACAGACACCTTCGGCCGCGCCTGGCGCAGCGGACTCGTCGACGTGGCGATCGGCCTGGCGGGAGTGCGTGCGCTGGACGACCACCGCGGACGCACCGACCGGCACGGCAACGTGCTGGAGGTGACGGTGACCGCGGTCGGCGACGAGCTGGCGGCCGCCGGCGAGCTGGTGAAGGGCAAGCTGGCCGGCGTGCCGGTTGCGGTGGTGCGCGGCCTCGAGCACCTCGTCCAGCCCGACGACGGTGCGGGGGCGCGGGCGCTGGTGCGACCGGCAGCCGAGGACATGTTCCGGCTGGGGACCCGGGAGGCGATGGCGGAGGGCGCCCGGGCTGCGGTGGTGACGCGCCGCACGGTGCGGGAGTTCACCGAGGCTCCGGTCGACCGGGCGGTCGTGCTCCGCGCGGTATCCGCCGCGCTGACGGCCCCGGCACCTCACCACAGCGTGCCGTGGCGGTTCGTGCTGCTGGAGTCGGCTGACGCGCGGACGCGGGTGCTCGATGCGATGCGGGCGGCGTGGGCGGCCGACCTGCGCGGTGACGGTTTCGCCGACGACGCGGCCGAGCGCCGGCTGCGCCGCGGTGACGTGCTGCGGCGAGCGCCGTACCTCGTGCTGCCGTTCCTCGTCGCCGACGAAGCGCACGACTACCCCGACGCCCGCCGGACCCGAGCGGAGCGGGAGATGTTTCTCGTGGCCGCCGGCGCTGGGGTGGAAAACCTGCTCGTCGCTCTCGCCGCCGAAGGTCTCGGGTCGGCCTGGGTCTCCTCGACACTGTTCTGCCCAGACGTCGCACGCCGGGAGCTGGCGCTCCCTCCGTCGTGGGACCCGCTGGGCGTCGTCGCGGTCGGCCACCCCACCCGTCCGCCGCCACCTCGACCACCGCGCGAACCGCTGGACTACACGATCACGCGCTGACGCGCGTAGCTCAGTGCCAGCGGTGGTCGGCCGGGGCGAAGCGCGGAGCTCGTCGTGGGGGACGCAGCCCGGAGAGCTCGACCAGCCGCACCACGCGATGGCGATGACCGGCGTACGGCGCCAGCAGGGCAAGCATCCCGGTGTCGTCGACGCGGCGCCGCTCCAGCGCCCAGCCGACCAGGGCGGGCAAGTGGTAGTCCCCGACGGACACTGCGTCGGGGTCGCCGTGGGCCCGCTGTCGCACCTCCGCCGCCGTCCAGGCGCCCACCCCGGGCACCGCCCGGAGCCGCCGCCAGGCATCTTCCGGCGACAGGCGCAGCGTCTCCTCCATGCGCCCGGCGCAGCGGGCGGCGGCCACCACCGTCGACGCGCGCTTACCGTCCACGCCGGCCCGGTGCCACTCCCACGATGGGACCCGCGACCACTGCGAAGGGGTCGGTACCACCCGCATACCCGGCGGCACCGGCCCGGGCGCTCGCTCGCCGAAGCGGGTCAGCAGCTCTCGCCAGGACCGGTGCGCCTCCGTACCGGTGACCTTCTGCTCGAGGATCGCCGGCACGAGCGCCTCCAGCACCAGGCCGGTACGCGGAATGCGCATCCCTGGCCGGCGGGCAGCAACGTCGCGCAGCAGCGGATGGGTGGGCGCGAATCCGGCGGGGTCGTCGTCTGCCCCGAGCAGCAGCGGGAGGGCGTCCAGCAGCCACCCGGCCCCCTCGCCCCAGGCCGTCGCCTCGATCAGGCTGCCGCCCGCGGGAGCGCAGATGCGCAGCGTGCCCGTCCCCGCCGGGGTCCGGGCGGTACGCCACACCGCACCGTCGGCGGTCACCCGGTAGGCGGGATCGCCTCTCCCCCGCCGCAGCGGGCCGAGCGTGGCGCGTACGTCGAGCGGCCGCCCGGGTCGCCACCATCGGACGTGAGCGGGTTCGGGCGCCGGCACACCGCCCAGTGTGGCGTCCCGATAGAGACCAGGGAACTCGCGTTCCCAGCCCAACCGTTCAACCGCTCCGTAGACTGCCCCGGCACGTCAGCCAGCCGACACCGCAGCGAGAGAGGGCCCGTGGCCAACAAGCCGAAGCCGCGTACGGAGAAGGACCGCCGCGCGAAGGTGGCGGAGATGAAGCGCGCGCAGGCGAAAGCCGAGCGGCGCAAGACGATGCTGTTCGTGGTCATCGCCGCCGTCGTCGGGCTCGGCCTCGTCGCCGCTGCGGCGGTTCCCACCTATCTCAACGCTCGCAACGACCCGGCGAACAAGGCCTTCGCCGACATCGGCGTACCCGCGGCTGACGCAGCCTGCGACGAGCCCACCGACGACGAGGCCGCCGGAGCGGGACTGCACGTCGGACCCGGCACCGACCAGCCCGACAAGACGCAAGTGGACTACTCGACCGTGCCCCCGAGCTCTGGAGAGCACTTCGCCGAGTGGGTGACCAACCAACGCTGGTTCGGTCCCGACGATTTGCCACCGATGGAAGGGCTGGTGCACAACCTCGAGCACGGCTACGTGGTCATCTGGTACGACGACACGATCCGCGACCAGCAGCTGACCGATCTGGAGGGGCTGCGGGAGCGGCTGGCGGGCGAGCGCGCGGGCAAGGTGATCGCCGCCCCGTGGGACACCGCGTACGGCGAGCTTCCGGAGGGCAAGCACGTGGCCATGTCGGCGTGGGGGCACCGGCAACTGTGCGGCCAGGTCAGCGGCGAGGCCGTCAGCGCGTTCAACACCCAGTTCCCCGTGACCACCGCGCCGGAGCCGGGCGCCAGCTGAGGCAGGCGCGAGCGGGCCGGACAGCCCATGACCGGAACGTGGAAACTTTTCCGTCCCTGCGGCGGATTTGTTTCCACGTTCCGGTCGAGGCAGCAGTCGAGGGCGGAAAGCAGGCGGAGCGCTCTTGTCGGCTACCCGATGCCGGAGAAGCGCACCGCGCCCACCTCGATGCGGGCGCCAGGCCACAGCCGCAGGCCGCCGCGCAGCTCGTTGTCCGCGCCCACGCACGAGCCGTCCCCCAGCACGACGTCCGTACACACCGTGCCCGCGCCGACCCGCGCACCGACCCCCACGGCAGATCCACGCACAACAGCATCGCTCTCCACCACGGCACCATCGAGCAGCACGCACCCGTCGACGACCGCGTCCGCCTCCACGACGGCGCCGGCCCCCACCACGCTTCCCCCGACGACCTTGGCACCGGGGGCAACCTGGGCACCAGCGAGCAAGAGCCGCTCCCCCGGCCGGCCAGGTAGCGCCGGGGAGGGGGCCACACCGCGGACGACGTCGCACGACCCGCGTACGTAGTCCGCGGGTGTGCCGAGGTCGCGCCAGTAGGCGCCGGTGACGACCCCGTGCAGTCGCGCGCCCGAGGCGAGCAACGCCGGGAACGTCTCCCGCTCGATCGACACCGGGCGACCGGCCGGGATGGTGTCGAGCACCCGGCGACGGAACACGTAGCAACCGGCGTTGACCTG
>JBBSMJ010000069.1:0-6904 GCA_038233235.1 Actinomycetes bacterium
GACCTGCTCGCCGGCCTGCGCGGCGCGACGTCGGACGGTCCGCCGGTGGTGGTCGACCCGGTGGGGGTCTCCAAACACGGCGATCCGCTGCTCGCCCCGGACGCCGTCGGGGTGCTGCGCGACCGGCTGCTGCCGCTGGCCACCGTGGTTACGCCGAACCTGTACGAGGTGGCCCAGCTCACCGGCGTCAAGGTGGTCGACGAGTCCGGGATGCGCGCGGCCGCGGAGGCCGTGCACGCACTCGGCCCACGATGGGTGCTCGTCAAGGGCGGGCACCTGCCAGGGGACCCGGTGGACCTGCTGTACGACGGCCGCCGGGAGTACCGCTTCCACGCGCCCCGTCACGACAACCGGCACACGCACGGCACCGGGTGCACGCTGGCCAGTGCCATCGCCGCCCACCTCGCCCGCGGCCGTAACGTGGTCGAGTCGGTCGGTGCGGCGAAGGACTACGTCACCGCGGCGATAGCCGGCGGCTTCGCGCTGGGCGCCGGCATCGGTCCAGTGGACCACGGCTGGCCGTGCCGGAGCTGACTGTCCGCGCGGAGCCGTACGCCGGGGCGGTGGCCCAGTCCCTCATCGAAGGGGTGCAGGCCGACTACGTCACCCGCTACGGCGGTCGGGACGAGACGGCCGTGGACCCCGCGCAGTTCGCTCCTCCCGGCGGGCTGTTCCTGGTGGCCTGGCTCGGCGATGTGCCGGTCGGCGCCACTGGCCTGCGGCGGCTCGCCGACGGGGTGGGTGAGATCAAGCGGATGTACGTCGACCCGGCGCACCGCGGGCAGGGTGTGGCCCGGCGGCTGCTGGCGGCGGTGGAGCAGGCGGCCCGGGGGCTCGGCTACGTGCGGATGCAGCTGGAGACCGGGATGGCCCAACCGGAGGCGATGGCGCTGTACGAGTCGTCCGGTTACCAGCGGATCCCGTCGTACGGGTACTACCGCTGGTCCCCGCAGAATGCCTGCTACGCCAAGGCGCTGGTTGCGGTGAGCGAGCGCGAGGTCAGCGGGTGACCCGACCTGCCTTGAGGCAGGAGGTGCACACCGCCAGGCGCTTCGGCGTACGGCCGACGACCGCGCGCACCATCTGGATGTTGGGATTCCAGCGGCGGCGGGTGCGGCGGTGGGAGTAGGAGATGCTGTTGCCGAAGCCCGGCCCCTTGCCGCAGATGTCGCAGACGGCAGCCATGAGAGACGCTCCGAGAGTCAAGGGAAATGGGCCCGGAGAAGTCCGGGCGCTCGCCGCAGGGTAGCCGACGACGTACGGTCCGCGCCAAGACGGGGCTTCGGACGGGCGTCGCGGACGCTGCCACGGAGTTGTCAGGCAGAACGGGCGCTATGGCGCACGCCCTGCCTGACAGGTTGACCGGTAGCAGGGTGAGGGGAGGGCGGGGAATGTCGGTGCCGCTGGCTACCCTGCCTGGGGTCCGTCGGCGCGGTGCCCTGCGGTAGGGAGTAGCGATGCGAGGTAGCCGTGCCGGATAACGCGGCGTCCCGCCTGCACGAGCCACTCGCCAAGGTGCTCGGAGGCAAGACCGCCAAGGTGCTTGCCGACGGCCTCGACCTGCACACTGTCGAGGACTTGCTGCGGCACTACCCCAAGCGCTATGCCGAGCGCGGCCGGTTCACCGACCTCGCCGAGCTCCGCCCGGACGAACACGTCACCGTGCTGGCCGAGATCGCCGCAGTGTCCCGTCGCCAGATGCAGCAACGGCGCGGGAGCATCGTCGAGGTCGTGGTGACCGACGGACGAGGCCGATTGACGTTGACGTTCTTCAACCAGCCGTGGCGCGAGAAGCAGCTGCGCGCCGGCCACCGCGGGCTCTTCTCCGGCAAGGTGAGCTCCTTCCGCGGGAAGGTCCAGCTCACCCACCCGGACTACCAGCTCCTCGACGACGTCCTCGACGACGACATGGACGAGGGAATGGTGGAGGATCCCGCGGCTTTCACCGACGCCTTGATCCCCGTCTATGCCGCGACCACGGTGCTGCCGTCCTGGCGGCTGGCCAAGGCCGTGCGGATGGTGCTGGACACCCTCGACGAGACGGTCGACGCCGCGGACCCGCTGCCGGAGCTGGTTCGCAGGCGGCACCGACTGCCTCGGCTCAGGGTGATGCTGGAGTGCCTTCACCAGCCGCGTTCCGACCACGACGTCGCCATGGCGCGGCGCCGGCTGCGCTGGGAGGAGGCGTTCCTGCTGCAGACCGTCCTGGCGCAGCGCCGGGCCGCCATCGAGGCCACCCCGGCGACGCCCCGATGCGCCACTCCGGGCGGTCTCCTCGAGGCGTTCGACGCGCGGCTGCCCTTCACGCTTACGACGGGCCAGCTCGAGGTGGGGGCTCAGCTGGCTGACGAGCTGGCGCAGCGGCACCCGATGCACCGGTTGCTGCAGGGGGAGGTGGGCTCCGGCAAGACCGTCGTCGCGTTGCGCGCCATGCTTACCGTCGTCGACGCGGGCGGGCAGGCCGCCTTGCTTGCCCCCACGGAGGTTCTCGCCCAGCAGCACCATCGGGTGCTCACTGCGCTGCTGGGACCGCTCGCCGAGGGTGGACTCCTCGGGGGGGCGGAGGCCGGTACGCGGGTGGCGCTGCTCACCGGTTCGCAGGGGGCCGCCGTCCGGCGGCGGGCGCTGCTCGACGCGGCGTCCGGCGACGCCGGGATCGTGGTGGGCACCCACGCTCTGCTGGAGGAGGACGTCGTCTTCTTCGACCTGGGGCTGGTGGTGGTCGACGAGCAGCACCGCTTCGGGGTGGAGCAGCGCGACACCCTGCGGGCCAAGGCCGACAAGCCGCCCCACCTGCTGGTCATGACCGCGACACCGATCCCGCGCACGGTGGCGATGACAGTCTTCGGTGACCTGGAGATCAGCACGCTGCACGAGTTGCCCGCGGGACGCTCCATCGTCGCCACCCACGTCGTCCCGGTGGCAGAAAAGCCGGCGTTTCTCCAACGGACCTGGGAGCGGATCCGAGAGGAGGTCGCCGCCGCGCGCCAGGTCTACGTGGTGTGCTCCCGGATCGGCGAGCAGCCGCCGGCCACCGGAGAGCGGGTTGCCGGTGATGCCGGCGACGAGCTGGGTGAGGCAGCCAGTGCAGACCACGACGCCGACGTGGGTGCGGATGCTGCGGCGCAGCCGCGACGTCCGCCGCTGGCCGTTCTGGACATCGCGCCCATGCTCACCGACGGGCCGCTGGCCGGCCTGCGCATCGACATGCTGCACGGGCGGATGTCGGCCGATGACAAGGACGGCGCCATGCGCAGGTTCGGCGCCGGCGAGATCGACGTCCTCGTCGCCACCACGGTGATCGAGGTCGGAGTCGACGTACCCAATGCGACCGTCATGGTGGTGCTCGACGCCGAGCGTTTCGGTGTCTCCCAGCTGCACCAGCTGCGCGGCCGGGTAGGACGCGGCGACGCGCCAGGACTCTGCCTGCTCGTCACCGACGCGCCGGCCGGCACGCCCGCCCGGGAACGCCTGGACGCCGTCGCCGCAACCCTCGACGGCTTCGAGCTGGCCCGGGTCGATCTCGAGCAGCGGCGGGAGGGCGACGTGCTCGGCGCCTCCCAGTCCGGTGGACGGTCCGGCCTGCGCTGGCTGGGAGTGATCCGCGACGAGGACATCATCAAGGCCGCCCGCCAGGAAGCCAGCGCACTGGTCGCGGCCGATCCGCAGCTGCGGGGCCACCCCGCGCTCGCCACTGCGGTAGCCACGCTGATCGAGGGGGAGCGTGCGGACCACCTGGATTACCTGGACAAGGCGTGACCCGCGTCATCGCGGGGGCTGCTGGCGGACGGCGACTCGCCGTGCCGCCCGGGCGAGGCACCCGACCCACCGCCGACCGCACCCGTGAGGGGCTCTTCTCCACGCTGCTCGCGCTGCGCGGTGACCTCGTGGGGGCGCGATTCCTTGATCTGTACGCCGGGTCCGGGGCCGTCGGGCTGGAGGCGCTCAGCCGTGGTGCGGCGCACGTGCTCCTCGTCGAGGCGGCGCCGCCCGCCGCGGTCGTGGCGAGGACCAACGCCGCTGCGCTGGGCCTTCCTGGCGCCCAGGTGGTCACCGGCAGGGTCGAGCGGGTGCTCGCCGCCCCGCCTCCGGCCTCGGGACCGCCGTACGACGTGGCCTTCCTCGATCCGCCGTACGACATCCCGACCGCGGAGCTCACCGCCGCGTTACGCGCGCTCACCCTTGGCCGATGGCTCGCCACGGACGCCCTCGTCGTGGTCGAGCGGGCGAGCCGCGACGGCCCTCCGGAGTGGCCGGAGGGCTTGTCCCCCCTCCGCGGACGCCGCTACGGCGAAGGGTCGCTCTGGTACGGTCGCGCCGCCGCGCCCGCGGAGAACCGGTAACCGGAGGGACCCGTGCGCGTCGTCTGCCCTGGGTCGTTCGACCCCGTGACCAACGGTCACGTCGACATCGTCGAACGCGCCGCTGGGCTCTGCGACGAGGTCGTCGTCGCGATCCTCGTCAACACCGCGAAGGCCGGCCTCTTCAGCGTCGACGAGCGCATCGCCATGCTCGAGGAAGTTTTCGCCGACCACGGCAACGTAACGGTGGACGTGTTCCACGGCTTGCTCGTCGATTTCTGCCGTGAACGCTCGATCCCGGCCATCGTCAAGGGTCTGCGGGCGGTCAGCGACTTCGACTACGAGCTGCAGATGGCACAGATGAACCTGCGGCTGGCGGAGGTGGAGACGCTGTTCGTCGCCACGAACCCGCTCTACAGCTTCCTGTCCTCGAGCTTGGTCAAGGAGGTGGCGACGTTCGGCGGCGACGTTACCGGGCTGGTGCCCGATCTCGTCCGCGAGCGACTGGTACGCCGCCTGGCGAAGGGTGACGGCCCCGCGCGCTGATACCCTCGACCCCGGGCGCGAAAGGCCCACACTCCTATGCCTGCACATTCCTCCTCCGCGTCGCGCCTCGACCCGCGCTCCCCGCTCGTGCTGGACACGCGGGAGCTCGGGCGGCGTCCCGGGTCCATGCGGAAGGTGTCCAGGATCGTGCCCGCCCCTGCAGACCTCGCGGTCGAGGTGGCCGCGGTACCCGCTGGCTCATCCGTCGCCCTGGAGTTGCGGCTGGAAGCCGTGCAGGAGGGGGTGCTGGTGTCGGGGACCGCGCAGGCCCTGATCTCCGCGGAATGCGCGCGCTGCCTCGACCCCATACGCACCGAGCTGGTGGTGGACCTGCAGGAGCTGTATGTCTATCCCGACCGGGTCTATCCGGACCGGGTCCATCCGGATCGGGACACGCCAGCGGAGGAGGGGAACTCCCGGCTCGCCGGGGACCTGATCGACTTCGAACCGGCGTTGCGTGATGCGGTGGTGCTCGCCTTGCCGCTCGCCCCGCACTGCCGAGAGGAGTGCCCTGGACTCTGTACGGAGTGCGGGGTGCGGCTGGCCGACGAGCCCGGGCACGGCCATGAGACCGTCGATGCCAGGTGGGCGGCGCTCGTCGGCCTGCTCGACGAGTCAACACCCACCGACCGCACGACCATCGATGCCGACATCCGACCCGTCGGCGACAGACAGGAGAGCTGACCATGGCCGTCCCCAAGAGGAAGATGTCGCGCAGCAACACCCGCTCGCGCCGGGCGCAGTGGAAGGCGAGTGCGCCGACGCTCGCGCGCTGTGACCGCTGCCGCGAGCCGAAGCTGCCGCACGTCGCTTGTCCCAACTGCGGGACCTACAACCGACGCCAGGTCATCCCCAGCTGAGCCGCATGCCGACCTCCGAGCAGGGGCGCCGCATGCGCGTCGCCCTGGATCTGCTCGGTGGGGACGCCGCCCCCGGGGTGGTGGCCGATGCCGCGGCCCTCGTGTACCGCGAGGAGCCCGACGTCGACCTCGTCCTCGTGGGACCGTCTGAGGAGACCCGGCGGCTGCTCGCCGCCCGCGACCTCGACGGCCGTCTCCGCCGACTGACGATCGTCGACGCCTCGCACGGCGTGACGATGGCCGAAGATCCTGTTGCCGCGGTCCGTGCGCCGATCGCACCGAGCGTGCGGGTGGCTGCCGAGCTGGTGCGTGCGGGCGACGCCGACGCGCTGGTCAGCGCCGGGCCGACCGGCGCCTCCGTCGCGGCTGCGGTGCTGCACCTCGGGCGCTGGCCCGGCGTGGCCCGTCCGGCGCTGGCGGCGCTGGTCCCCGCCGCGACCGGTTCGGTCGTGCTCCTCGACGCCGGTGCCTCGCCCACGGCGGGTGCTGCTGTGCTCGCCCGCCACGCAGAACTCGGGGCGGCGTACGCCGCCGCGCTGGGTGCCCACGACCCGCGAGTGGGGCTGCTGTCCATCGGCGCCGAACCGGGCAAGGGTGACGACCTGCGGCGCTCTGCGCACGCCCTCATCGCCGAATTGCCGCTGCGATTCGTCGGAAACGTCGAGGGCGGAGACGTGTGCCGGGGCGAACGCGCAGACGTCGTGGTCACCGACGGGTTCACCGGGAACGTGCTGCTCAAGGGCATGGAGGCGGCCGCTCGGCTCGCCGTCGACCGGCTGCTGTCGGTCACCGGTGCAACGGGGTCAGCGGGCGCGCTGGCGGCGCTCGCCGCGCGGGTCGAACCCGAGCGGCAGGGCGGTGGCGCGCTCCTGGGCGTCGCCGGCACCTGCGTGGTCTGCCACGGCGGGAGCGGGCCAGTGGGTCTCGCCGCCGGGGTGGTGCTGGCCGCCCGGCTCGCCCGCGACCGCACCATCGATGTGGCCGCGAATGCGTACCGACGGAGCGAGCAGCGGGCGCGGGACGATCACCGGCCGCGAGACGATCACCGGCCGCGGATCGCGAGCGAATCGTGGTGAGCGTGCGGCCCGATGACGCGCGGACGGGCGGACCGGTCGACGGCGACCCGTCGGACTTCGCCGTACTGCTCGCGGCGCTCGGCATTGCCGTCGGGCCGTCGCTGCTGGAGCGCTCGTTGAC
>JBBSMJ010000070.1:0-6880 GCA_038233235.1 Actinomycetes bacterium
GGATCTTAGGAAGACCTTACCAAAGGTCGCGTGTGGGAACATGGCCTCTAGGAAGAAATCGTGCGAGCTCATCGGCGGGCGGCGTTGGGCGCGTTTGCGGCGGCGCTTGGCGGCCGGCTTCTCGACGGGGGGGTAGGCGTTTGGCTGCGTCAGTTCCGGTCGCGCATCGGCCTCCGGCAATTGCCGGGCCGACGTCGCCTTGGGTGGGCGTACGGTCCTCATGGCCGACTGGCGGCGGGTGGAGGCGCCGAATGACGTACTGCTGCCCCACGCGGAACAGATTCGAGATGAGGTAGCACACGGTGACGCCGGCGGGCAGTGAGACGGCGAGCAACTCGGTGAACGCGAGCATGACGCACATGAGTCCGCTGCAGGACCACGGGGGCCGAATGGTGAGTGGTACAGCGACGAGGCGTGATCGAGGTAGCGGGGGCGGACTCTCACGTGGCGGGATCGTGGTAGATGAGACCGCGGATCACCCGGTACATGACGATCATGACGGGCAGCTGCACCAGCATGGGTGGACACCCGCCGGCCTGGTTGACGCCGTGCCCCTGGTAGAGCGACACGGTCGCTGCGTTCAGCGCCTCTCGGTTGCCCTTGTGCAGCTCGCGCAGCCGTTTGATGTCGGGTTGGAGCTGCCGCATCTGGGTCATGGACCGGGCCTGGCAGAGGGTCAGCGGGAACAGCACGACCAGCCCCGTGGTCGTGAGCCCACGACGCGAACCCGTACGAGGGCCAGAGGGCGTAGTGTCGCCGTGTTCAGCTCGTTTTCCGCGACGAGGACAGCACGCGGCGACACTACTCAACCAACCATGAGAGTACCGTGAGAGCCGCAGGCGCATGAGTTCACCCCTACGGTGGCGGCGTGCACCTCGTGCCTTGTCGCTCAGGAGCCGCCTGGCGGCGTTGTTTGCTGCCGGTACAACAGTCATCGTGCTGCTCGCCGCAGGCGTGTTGTGGTTGGGCCTGAACCGTCAGCTCGACGACGCTATCGACGAGGGGCTGCGGGAGCGCGGCGGCGACATGGCCGCCCTCGTGCGCGACGGTGCTGGCGTCCCGGACGAGGAGGCCTTCGCCCAGGTGGTAGCGCCTGGCGGCGACGTCATCGACTCTTCCGCGACCAGTGTTCGCATCCTGACGCCGGCAGAGGTCCGAGCCGCAACAAGAGGAGAGATCCTGCTGGACCGGGAGGTGCCCGGTCTCGGCGAGCGAGCCCGGCTCCTGGTACGTCGCGCGCAGCCGGGTACCGATGTCGTTGTCGTCGTCGGCTCCTCGCTCGATCCCGTGCTGCACGCCCGCACTCGCTTGGCCGTGGCCTTGGTCCTGGGTGCACCGCTGCTGGCGGCGGCCGTTGCCGGCGCGGGGTGGTGGTTGGCCGGGGCTGCACTCCAACCAGTGGTTCGCATGACCGAGGAGGCGGACGCCATCTCCACGGCGAACACCGGCCGTCGCCTGCCGCAACCGGCGGCCGACGACGAGATTGGCCGGCTGGGACTCACGCTCAACGCGATGCTCGACCGCATCGCCGCCGCCGCCGCCCATGAGCGAGCGTTCCTCGACGACGCCAGCCACGAGCTGCGCACGCCGATCGCCATTCTGCGTGCCGAACTCGAGCTCGCCCTCGCGGGGCCGGTCTCCGACGGGGACGTGCACGCAACCCTCGTCAGCGTGCTAGAAGAGGTTGAGCGCCTCGGACGGCTCACCGACGACCTGCTGGTGCTGGCCCGGGCGCAGGCAGGCGGCATACCGCTGGCCAGAGAGCCCGTTGACGTGCGGGCCCTCGCCGCCGACGTGTGCGACCGCCTACGACTCGCTGGCGGCGCCGTGATCGACATGTCGACTACTTCCGTGGTTGCGGACGTCGACCCGCAGCGGTTCGAGCAGATCCTGGTGAACGTCGTCCGCAACGCCCAGCGCCATGCGCATCAACGCATCGCCGTGGTGGTCGAGGCCCCAAGCGAACAGTCCGGGGCTGTGACTGTCATGGTGGCCGACGACGGTGAGGGGTTCCCCGACGAGCTGCTCCCGGTGGTGCTCGATCGCTTCACGCGGGCCGACACGGCTCGGGGGCGCGCCAACGGCGGCGCCGGGCTCGGCCTAGCGATCACCGCCGACCTCGTTGAAGCGCACGGCGGCGCCATCCACGTCGGCAACGGGGCTCCACTCGGGGGTGCGGTGGTGCGCATCACCATCTCCGGCGAGTGTTCCAGGCCGTGACCATGCGCGGCTCTCACCATCGTCTCATGATGACCGGTGCACCGTGGCAGGTGTGCGGATCCTGCTCGTCGAGGACGACCACAAGCTCGGTCCCCTGCTAGGTCGCTACCTCACTGGGCTCGGCAATGCCGTGACGCTTGTCGCCACCGGCGACGCAGCGTTGCGTGAGCTGCACGACGAGCCGCCCGACTTCATTGTGCTCGACGTGATGATCCCACACCCCGACGGGCTCGAGGTGTGCCGATACTGCCGAAGCCACGGGTGGCGTGGGCCGATTATCGCCATCAGTGCCTTGACGGGTGACGAACACGCCCACCGCTCCCTTGACGCCGGTGCCGACGTCTTCCTGGCCAAGCCGTTCGGGCTCCGCGAGCTCGTCACGAACATCGACGCTCTCACGGTTCTCTCATCACCGGTACTTCAAGATGGCGATGTGGTCGAGCCCGATCCCAACCTCGTGCCGCTGGTGCCGCCCCTGCCGCCAGCGGCACACTACGGGTCAACGCCCGCCACCGGGGTAGGGCTCCCAACCTCTGCCGCACGTGCTGACCGGCCCACAGGCGATGGAGGCCGGCGTTGGTGATCCAGCTGGCCGGGATCGGCACGGTCGCTCGCGTTGGCCCCGTGCTGGCGATGTTTGTCGTCGGCGTGTCACAGCTGCGCGCCCGTCGAGCCGCCGCCCGCGCCCGCCAGCAACCGGCACCCGCAGCCGACAGCGCCGACGCTCCCGAGCTGGAGCCGACCGCCCCCCTCATACGCCTGCGACCAGGCGAACTGCGCCGTTACCTCGGAGACGGCGGCGACCTCGACAGCGTGGACCTGCGAAACGCCGACCTTGCCGGCATCGACCTCAGCGGGCGCGACCTGTCGGGCCTCGACCTGACCGGTGCCAGGCTGCGTCGTGCCAACCTGAGTTACGCAATCCTTCATGGCTGCAACCTCCACTTCACCGAGCTCAACGGCGCGCTCTTGTCCGGCGCCGACCTCACCATGGCGTCGCTCGTAGAGGCCGAACTCACCGGCGCCGACCTGTGCGGCGCCGACCTCGGCGGCGTCCGCAACCTGACAACCGCCATCCTTCGACGAGCCCGCTTCGACGCCGAAACCCGATGGCCGACCGGCTTTGATCCGCTGCTCGCCGGCGCCGTTCGGGGACCCGGCCCCAAGCGGGCCCGCTGACGATGTTCGGGTTCTTCGCCGCTGTCGTCGCCGCGCTCTACGCCGTTTGGCCGTCCTATGGGGCCGACATCGTCATCCTCACCGTCCTCGTCGTCGCACCCTTTACACCGCTCACGCTTCGCCAGGCTCGGTCGATGCTGGTCATGCAACGACTCCATCCCGAGATCAAGCAGCTGCGCGCGCAGCACAAGGGCGACCGAGAGGCGCTGAACGCAGCGACGGTGTCGCTCTACCAGGAGCACCGGGTGAACCCCGTCAGCGGGTGCCTGCCGGTGCTCGTGCAGATGCCTTTTTTCATCGTGCTATTCCGCCTCATCCGCGGCCTCACCTACCGCGACGAGTCCGGGCAGCTCGCACCGCGGTACCTCGATCACGGCTCCGCCCTCTACCGCTCACTCCGCGGGTCGGGCGGGCAGATGGTGTCGTGGGGTATGGACCTGTCCCGCAGCGCGCTCTCCCCGCACGACTCCTTTCTCGCCGCAGTCCCGTTCGTGCTCCTCGCCGCCGCCGTCGTCGCCACCAGTTGGTGGCAGCAAGAGCTCATGGCCGGACGGTCCCCGCAGCGCAGCGATCAGCAGCGCATGATCGGTCGGGTCATGCCCGCCGTCATGGGTGTCATCTGCCTGTCGGCCCCCGCCGGTGTCGGCGTCTACTACGCCACATCAAACCTCCTTCGCGTCGGCCAACAGCACCTCGTGCAGCGCCAGCTCGTCGCCAATCCCGTCCTCGAAGGTTCCTCGGTGGCGGCGACGACGGAGGTGGCCGATCCAGCCATGAGCGACCGCCGCCGCTCGACCAACCGGAACACAGCCACCAAGAAGCGGTCTCGCCAGCGCCGGCGAAGCCACACAGGCTGACGTGCGCCGCTACCTTCACGGCGAGATCCGAGAGACTGTGCACCCCCTGGCAAGGCGTCGCCAAGGCAGGACCGCTAGCCGGGACCGCCAACCGATATCAGCAGCGGCAACAGGCGTGAGCTGCCCTCTCGCTGCCCGAGGAGACCTGACACTCGCTGGGTCATCGCTGACGAGGAGCATCACGCTCGGGCGGTCCCGTGCCGACGAGATCGCCCGAAGGGCCCTCCGCATCAGAGACCCACCCGCCGGCACAACGGCGCAGACGGCCTATGGCAGCTTTCAGCGGTCGATGGCCATCTCTGCATCGCGGTGCATCCTGACCTATGTCGTCTTCCCGTTCGCGATGCCGGCCGCTGGGTTCGCAGCCGGCGTCGGACCCGTCATCGGCATAGTCGTCGGCGTCGTGGCGCTCTGCTGCGACGTGCTCACGATCCGGCGGTTCTTCTCGATCGATCATCCATGGCGATGGCATGTGGCCGTCGTCGTAGCGTGCGTCATGGTGCTTCTGGTCTTTCTCCTCCTCCAAGACGCCGCTCACCTCGTCATATGACGCTGCTTGGATCACACGCGCCTGAGCTGCGACACGTCTTGCGTACATCGGCCGGTCGCAGGCGTCCACGAGGAAGGGCGCTTCAGAACATGTCGCGTTCTCACCGCCCGCTTGCGCTCGCCCCGGAACCGTGGCGTTCGGACTTCTGGCGGTCTCCTTACTTCCAAACCCGTGGGTAGCGTCGGTGCTCCTGAACTCCTGATCGTCCTGGTCATCGCCCTGGTGGTGTTCGGCGGTGCGAAACTGCCCGACCTCGCACGATCGTTGGGCCAGGCGCAGCGGGAATTTAAGAAGGGCTTGAGTGATGACGACGAGATGCTTCCGCACAAGAGGACCTCTGCGGGTGACGGCCAGCCTGACCCACCGACGGGTGGGCAGGGCGATTGACCCGTAGGCCCGAATACGGGAGGAAGCTACGGAGCAGATCCGCCGGTGGCCTGGCCATCGGCCACCGGGGCGTCCACAGCAGGCAGCGCGTCGACACCCCCTAGACCAAGAGGGCCGACGAGCAGCGGCATCGTAACGCTCAAAACGCCCTGCCCCGCAGCGGCGCTCAGGCTGTCCGTCCCCACCGAGGCCCGGCGACGAGGCCGCCGGCTGAGAGGTAGACCCACATGACCGCAGCGGACCGGGACCAGGGAGGCGAGATAGACGAAGACCACATCGTTGTCCCCATCGACCCAGACCTGGCCCCATCCGACCCGGCCGAACCAACCATCGCCCCCGTACGGCGAGCCTCTCACCGGCCCAATAGGCGGCCGCGGCCCGACATGGTCGCCGTCATCGCCGTCGGCGGGATGCTTGGCGCATCCGCGCGCTACGGCATCGCCCAGTGGCTTCCGGCGCAGCCAGGTGCGTTCCCGTGGGCGACGTTTTGGACGAACATGTCGGGTAGCTTCCTGCTCGGCCTGCTCCTCGTCCTGCTCCTAGAGCGGTTCCCGTCCACCCGTCTCGTGCGGCCGTTCGTGGCGACCGGGATCCTCGGCGCCTTTACCAACGATGTCGACCTACCAGGTCGAGACTGCGTCGCTGATCAAGGGCGGGCATGTGTTGAGTGCGGTGGCGTACGGGTTCGGCAGCCTCGGCGTCGGGCTCATACTCGCCTATGCCGGCATCCTCGCCGGACGCCTCACCCCACCCCGACGCACGCACGCTGCTCGATGAAGCTCCAAGGACCCCAACAGCGCCTCAGCATCTACATCGGCGAGTCCGACCTACACGGCCAGACCCCGCTCGCCACCGAGATCGTGCAGCGCACCCACTCGGCCGGGCTCGCCGGGGCGTCGGTATTCCGTGGGGTCGAGGGCTACGGCGCCTCCAACCACATCCACACAACCCGGATCCTGTCGCTGTCCGACGACCTGCCCATCGCCATCGTCATCATCGACCGGCCCCCTGCCATCGTCGAGTTCCTCCCTCAGCTCGACGAGCTCATCACCGAGGGCCTCGTCGTGCTCGACGACGTTGAAGTCGTCAGATGCGTGGGACGGAACAACCCGTGACTCCACTCGTTTGGGCCGTGTTCCTCGTGGCCGCCGGCGTCGGTGCACCCGCCCGCTACATCCTCGACGGCTGGGTCCAAGACCGCACCAGCGGTACGTTCCCGTGGGGCACCTTCACCGTGAACGTCCCGGCTGCCTCGTTCTCGGACTGCTCACCGGTCTCGGCCTCTACCACGGTCTCGACGCCACCACTGGCACTGTCCTCGGCACCGGTGGCATGGGTGCATACACCACCTTCTCCACCTTCACGTTCGAGACCGTGCGCTTCGCCGAGGAGGGTGCACTCGACGAAGCGTTCCGCAACGCCGCCGCCGGCTTCGTCGTCGGCCTTGCCGCTGCATCGGCCGGCCTCGCACTGATGGCCGTCGCGTGATCGGAGAGGCGGCAACCCATTTCTGGATGCTCATCGCGATGATCGCCGTCGGCATCGGGTTCCGTATCTATGAGTACCTGTTCTTCCGCCGCCGCGGCCAGGGCGGGCCGCCATGGTGAAAGTGGATGTAGCCACGGGTCACGGTCTGCTGCACTATTGCCCTTCGTCGGTGCGGCCGAGGACCTTGTCGAGCTGCACC
>JBBSMJ010000071.1:0-6866 GCA_038233235.1 Actinomycetes bacterium
GCTGCTGTTCCCCGGCGATGGGCCCTCGACGACGCTGCTGCTGTTCGCCGGCGCGACCATCGTGGTCGGCACGCTCGGCGCCGTCGCGCAGGACGACCTGCGGCGGTTGCTCAGCTTCACCATCGTCGGCCACATCGGCTACCAGCTGCTCGGGCTGGGACTGTTCAGCGTCGCCGGGTTCGCCGGCATGGTGTTCTACACCGTCCATCACATCGTCATGCAGACCACGTTGTTCCTCGTCGCTGGAATGATCGAGCGCACCGCGGGCGCTGGGACGTTGCCCCGCATCGGGGGGCTGCTACGGCGCTCCCCGCTGCTCGCGCTGCTCTTCGCGTTGCCCGCGGCCAGCTTGGCGGGGCTGCCGCCGTTGTCCGGGTTCGTCGCGAAGCTGGCGCTGATCCAAGCCGGGATGGCGCAAGGCCGGTACGTCGTCGTCGCCGCGGCGCTGCTCGGTGGGGTGCTCACCATTTTCGCGATGGCCCGCGTCTGGGGCGGTGCGTTCTGGGGCTCGCCGCCACCTGTCGACCGCGACAACGCAGCGTCCGCGCGTTCCCCGCGACTGATGACCGGATCTACCGGTCTGCTCGTCGCCTTCGGGGTCGCCCTGGCGGTGGGCGCGGGCCCGCTGTACGCGGTGAGCAGCGACGCGGCAGCGGAACTCATCCGTCCCTCCGCCTACGTCGAGGCGGTGCTCGGCCGATGACCCGGCGGCTGCCGTTGTTCGGATGGCTGGTCCTGGTGTGGATCGGGCTTTTCGGTCGGGTCAGCGCGGGTGTCCTGGTCGGGGGAGTGCTCGCCGCGACGGTCGTGGTGGCGGTTGCCCCGGTGCAGGGAGCGCCGGTGCACCGCAGGAGGTTGCGCCCGGTCCCCGCCGCCCGCTTCGTCGGACGGGTGCTGGCCGGCGTGGTCCGGTCCAACCTCACGGTGGCGCGGGAGGCGGTCACCCCGCGCAGCCGCATCCACCAGGGATTCATCGACGTACCCATGGCCGGAGTGTCCGACGACGTGGTGGCGCTGGTCGGCTGGGCGGTCACCCTGCAGCCGGGGACGGTGCTCGTCGAGGTCGAGTACGACCCCACGGTGCTGCACCTGCACGCCCTGCACTTGCACGACGTGGAGGCCGTACGCCGGGAGGTGCGGGAGCTGGAAGAGCTGGCCGTGCGCGCCTTTGGTGATCCGAGCAGACTGCCCCCTGCGTTGCCTAGCTCGGCCGGAGGAGAGGGGGCGGCGTCATGAGCGTGGTGATCACCGGATGTTTCGCCGGGATCCTGCTGGCGATCGCGATCGTGGTCGCCTGGCTGTTGCGATCGCGGTCCCTACTCGACCGAACGCTGGCCCTCGACGTGCTCGGAGTGCTTCTGCTGCAAGCCCTCGTGATATTCGCGGCAGGCAGTGGTGAGGGGCGCTTCGTCAACGTCGCGATCGTCATCGCACTGGTCGGCTTCATCGCCACGGTGACCGCCGCAGGCTTCGTGGAGCGGCGGGGTGATCCCGGTGACTGATCTGCTCGCCGCGGTGCTGCTGGTGGCAGGGACGCTGCTCGCGCTCGTCGCTGCCGTCGCTCTGTGGCACTTCCCTGGCATCTACGCCCGGCTGCACGCCGCGGGCAAGCCCACGACGCTCGGCGCCGTACTCGTTCTCGGTGGAGCCGCGCTGCGCATGTCGGACCCGGCCGATTCGGTCAAGCTCGTGCTGGTCATTCACCTGCAGCTAGTGACCACCCCGCTGGGGGCGCACTTCATCGGCCGCGCAGCGAGGCGGTCGGGGCAACCGATGGGTTCCGGACAGGCCCCCCCGGTCGCACCCGCGGGGACGACGAAGGACCGGGCTTGACCGACGGTGCGCTGAGGTAGATGTTTGTTCAACACGACAGCCGGTAGGGGGGAACGATGGGGCAGGAAGTGGACTCCAGGGAGTTCAGCCGGGAGGACAGACAGCGTTACCGGCTCAAGGTGAAGCGCAACCTGCAGGTGTTCGAGCGGATGCTCGACGAGTCGATGTTCGAGACCGGTCGCAAGCTGCTCGGCATCGAGCTCGAGCTCAACCTCTGTGATGCCGCGGGTGCGCCCAAGATGGTCAACGAGGACGTGCTGGCGCGCATCGCCAACCCCGACTTCCAGACCGAGCTGGGTCAGTTCAACATCGAGGTCAACGTCGCTCCGCACCGGCTGGTCGGCGGTGTCTTCGGTGACCTCGAGGAGGAGATGCGGACCAGCCTCAACTACGCCGAGCGGCGAGCCAACACCGTCGACGCCCACATCTACATGATCGGCATCCTGCCGACGCTCACCGAAGAGCACATGGTCACCGACAACCTCAGCCGCAATCCGCGGTACAAGCTCATCAACGAGCAGGTTCTCGCAGCACGCGGGGAGGACATCCGACTGTCGATCGAGGGCGTGGAGAAACTGTCCAAGGACGTCGACTCGATCCTCCCCGAGGCCTGCTGCACCAGCACTCAACTGCACCTGCAAGTCACTCCGAACAACTTCGCCAGCGTGTGGAACTCCGCGCAGGCCATCGCCGGGGTACAGGTGGCCCTCGGCGCCAACGCCCCCTTCCTCTTCGGCAAGGAGCTGTGGCGGGAGACCCGCATTGTCTTGTTCGAACAGGCGACGGACACTCGCTCCGAGGAGCTCGTCGCCCAAGGTGTCCGCCCGCGCGTGTGGTTCGGGGAGCGGTGGATCGACAGCCCCCTCGACCTCTTCGGGGAGAACGTGCGCTACTTCCCGGCGCTGCTGCCCATCTGCGAGGACGAGGACCCGGTCGAGATGCTGGAGCGGGGCGACGTCCCGCACCTGACCGAGCTGCGGCTGCACAACGGCACCGTCTACCGGTGGAACCGGCCGATCTACGACGTGGCACGGGGAAAGCCGCATCTGCGCGTGGAGAATCGCATCCTGCCGGCCGGCCCCACTGTGGTCGACGTGCTCGCCAACGCGGCGTTCTACTACGGGCTGGTGCGCACGCTGTCCGACGAGACCGACCAACCGGTCTGGCGGAAGCTGTCCTTCGCGACCGCTGCGGAGAACTTCTTCACCGGGGCCAAGGACGGCATCGACGCGCAGCTGTACTGGCCGGGCATGGGCACCGTGCCGGTGACCGAGCTGGTGCTCCGCAAGCTGCTGCCGATGGCCTACGAAGGACTCGACCGGTGGCAGGTCGACCCCAAGGAGCGGGACCGACTGCTCGGCATCATCGAGCAGCGTTGCCTCACACACCGCAACGGTGCGTCGTGGCAGAGCACGATGTTCCACCAGTGCTTCGACGAGGAAGGCCTCGACCGGGACGACGCGCTCTTGGAGATGAGCCGCCGCTACGCCCAGCACATGCACACCAACGAGCCGGTCCACAGCTGGCCCCTCGACTAGGCCAGTGCCGCGTCGGTTACACCGGGGCGGGGGCAGCGAGGAGTTCGGCGAGGGCGTCGAGCGTGGCCGGCACGGCGCGATAGTAGGCCCACACGCCGCGCTTCTCACGGGTCACCAGACCGGCGTCGAGCAGCACCTTGAGGTGATGCGACACCGTCGGCTGGGACAGGCCGAGCGGATCGGTCAGGTCGCAGACGCATGCTTCGCCGTCGTCGTGCGCCTGGATCATGGACAGCAGCCGCAGCCGTGCCGGATCGGCCAGCGCCTTGAGTACGCCGGCGAGGCGCTGCGCGCTGGCCGCGGACATCGGCTCCCGCGCCAGCGGAGAGCAGCACCCGGACAACGCGCCGGGCAGGTTTCCATGATCCGCCACGGACCGATCATGGCAGAGCGCATTGACAACTGTCGATGGCTGCTGCCACGCTCGGTCTATCGACAGACATCGATGGCTGGCCCCAGAGATGGGTCCGCTCGCCTGGAGCGAGCCGACTGCCCGGCCACCACTACGGCGCCGGGCGCTGGCCGAAGCGCTGGGCACCGGGCTGCTCGTGACGGTGGTCGTCGGTTCGGGGATCGCAGCCCAGCGGCTCTCGGCGGGCCAACCCGGCTTGCAGTTGTTGGAGAACGCAGTGGCTACCGCCCTCGGCTTGGCCGTACTCATTGTGGTCCTCGGTCCGGTGTCCGGAGGGCACTTCAACCCGGTAGTAAGCCTCACTGACGCCGCCCTCGGTCGCCTAGCCCGCCGAGCCGGAAGCGGTACCGCCGGTTTGGGGGGACGGGAACTTGCGGCGTACCTGCCGGCCCAGCTGGCCGGGGGGATCGCTGGCGCGCTGCTGGCGAACCTCATGTTCGACCTGCCCGCGGCCACACTGTCCACGACGCCCCGCTCCGCCGGGCACCTGTGGTTGGCGGAGGTGGTTGCCACCGCTGGTTTGGTGCTGGTGATCTTCGCCCTCGCCCGTTCGGGGTTGGCCGCCCGCTCACTCGGGCTGGCCGCGGGATCCGTGGGCGCCTACATCGGGGCGGCGTACTTCTTCACCAGCTCCACCAGCTTCGCGAATCCCGCGGTCACCATTGGCCGCATCTTCAGCGACACGTTCGCCGGCATCAGCCCGGGTTCGGTTCCTCCTTTCCTGGCGGCGCAGCTGCTCGGTGCCGCCACCGCCGGCGTGCTGGTCCGTGTCCTCTACCCGGACGAGGAAGGAGTCTCGTGAAGGACGTCCCGGAAGTGCTGTTCGTCTGCGTCCACAATGCCGGGCGCAGCCAGCTGGCCGCCGCCCTGCTCGACCACCACGGCCGCGGCCGGGTCCAGGTGCGCTCGGCCGGCAGTGCGCCCGCCGAGCGGGTCAACCCGGCGGTGATCGAGGCGATGGCCGAGGTCGGTCTCGACCTGTCGAGGGAGTTTCCCAAGCCCCTAACCGACACGGCGGTGCAGGCCGCCGACGCGGTCATCACCATGGGGTGCGGCGACGCGTGCCCCATCTACCCGGGCAAGCGTTACCTCGACTGGCAGGTTGCCGATCCCCACGGTCAGCCGATCGAGATTGTGCGAGAAATTCGCGAGGACATCGACCGCCGTGTCCGCGCGCTCCTTGTGGAGCTGCTGGCCGCCGACTCCGCCCGGTAGCTCGCGCCCCGCCGTCCGGCTCAGCCGGCGGGCGCGGGGGAGGGTGCCCCGGACAACCGGGTCTGCTCGTCCCGCACCCACAGGTCCAGCAGCCCGCGAAAGTGGGCGACGAACCGCTCGTGTTCGTACTCGGGATAGGTAGCGCGCACCGTGTCGACGAGCAGCCGGTCGAAGTCCTCCCCGCTCACCCACTCGAGCACGATCGCGTCCAGGTGGGCCAGCCGGCTGGCGCAGAAGTCCTGATAGCGCTCGACTTCGAAGTGCTCGTCGGACAGTTTCCGGTACGCCGCAAGCTTGTCGTCGTACGACAGGTCCTCGCGGTCCGCCACCGCGAAGTACCGTTCGGTCTGCAGGTCCAGCTTGGGACGGCGCCCGGTGACGGTACAGAACACCACCCACTTCACCAACGCCTTCATCGCCCACGGGAAGTAGTAGTGCAGGCTGGTGATGGCCACGTCCGGGCAGGCGTTGGCGTAGTCGATGGGATAGACGTCGTCGCCGCGCACGAGCGTCTCGCAGGAGTTGAACTCCCACCGGAAGAACGCGTTGACCAGTCGGCCGATCGACACCACCTCCGCTCCCGTGTCGGCGGTGAGGAAGTTGTGATCCACGGCGTAGCGGTCGTGCATGGGCAACTCGGGTCGGAAGCGCATCACCATGGTTTCCGCGCCGATGGACAGCGAGCGGGCGAAGACGTCGAAGCCGTCGACAGCGGACTGGAGGTGCATGAGTCGCTGACCAGATTCGTCGTACGCCGCATGCAGTTCCGCGCTGTCGCGGATGCGGCTCACCCCCACCCACGCCCCGCCGTCGTAGGGCTTCATGTAGAGCGGGTAGCCGATGCGCTCCGCCAAGGCGTCCAGGTCGAACGGCTTGTTGTAGCGCGCGGCGGTGTAGGCGTACTTGGTGTGGTCGGGCGGATGCTTGTAGGGGACGAGGATGGTGTCCGGGACTTTGAGGCCGAGCCGCATCATGGCGCAGTACGCCGCGTGCTTCTCCATGCTCTGGAAGGTGAACGGGCTGTTGAGCAGGTAGACGTCGTCCATGAGGGCGACCTTCTTCAACCACTCCCGCGGGACGTAGTACCAGTAGGCGAGACGGTCGATGACGAGGTCGTAGCGCGGCCGGTAGCGCAGGTCGAACGGCTCGATGGTGATGCGCTCCACGTCGTACGCATGCTGCGCGCCCGAGCCGTCGGTGACCGAACCGAGCTTGCACACCAGCGTCTCGAACGCCGCCGGCCAGTCCTCCTCGCTGCCGAGCAGCAAGCCCAGCAGATGCCGGACCTCCGTCATCCCCGCCTCCTTGCCGGTAGCGACCAGGCGCGACCCTATAGCCGCCGCGTAAGGTCACGATTCCGTCGCAGCCGGTAGGCCGACGGTCCCGACGTAGGGCAGGATGCCGCCACATGATCCTCGCCACCCGCCTCGCCAGCCGCCCCGCCACCCACCGCGCCCGCGGACTCGTCAGCGGGATGGCGTGTGCGGCAGTGCTGCTGTCCACCGGCTGTTCCGTGACGGCGTCCCGCGGGACCGACGTCGCCGGTTCCTCCGATCCTCCCGCTGCTCCGGCAGCCACTGGTGCGCCCACCCTGGGAGCGACTCCCGGGGGTACGTCGAGCGCGCCGCCGAGCGCGTCACCGTCCGCCACACCGTCGACTACTCCGACCGCGACGCCAGTGGCCGCAACCCTGCCCCGCGGCGGCCGGGAGATCTTCCCGCGCTATCGGCTGGTGGGCTTCGCCGGCAACCCGGGCGCGGAGGAGTTCGGCAAGCTCGGAATCGGCGACCTCGACGACCGGGCGCGGGATATCGAGAAGCAGGCCAAGCCGTACGCCCGCAAGCGCGAGATCCTCCCCGTCTTCGAAC
>JBBSMJ010000072.1:0-6833 GCA_038233235.1 Actinomycetes bacterium
CACGGCTCCGGCGGTCCGTAGCGGGCGGCGCAACGGCCGGTCGGCTCCGGCGGCGAGCGGTACATGGTCGATGCCGGCGACCGAGCACACCCGCCGGGCGTTCAGGGTCGTCTTGTCCAACGTCTGGTTGCCGGCGACCGTAGTGACGGCGAGCAGGTCGATGTCCGGGTCACCGTGGGCAAAGAGGATGGCCAGCGCGTCGTCGTGACCGGGGTCGCAGTCGAGGATCACTGGGCGGGGCACGCCGCCAATCTCCCTGGCGGCGCACCACGCTGGCAAGGCGGGGTCACGGATCGGCGGGACCGTTGGTGGTCTCCCGCATAATGGGGCCGTCGTGGTCGTCCTAGGGAGGAGTGCCCATGCCTGCCGTTGTTCTCCTCATCGTCCTCGCGATCGTGCTCGGGGTCCTTGGTCTGGTCGTCAAGGCGCTGAAGTGGCTGATCATCGTCGCGGTGGTGCTGTTCCTCTTCGGCCTGCTGCGCGGCTGGATGGCCGGAAAGCGCGGCGCCTGAAACCGCTCAACACCCGCGCCGGGTGACTCCGGCGACCGGCACCGGCAGCTTCCCCGCCGCCGGCTTTCGCCCGACGAGGACGTCAGCCAGCGCACGCATCCCCTGCCGAGCGTTCGTGTACGCCGCCACCCGCGCTCCGCTCGCCGTGCTCCCCCCCAGCGCGTACGGCGTGTCGAGGGTGATCACCACGTCCGCCGTCGCCGGCCCGGCCCCCACGCCGATCATGGCCACCTCGCTGACCCCTGGTCCGCTGTCGGCGCGCTGCACGCCCCGCTTCGCTAACCGGTCGTAGAGCCGCTGCCGGTCGGCCGGCGTCCCGCCGGAGACATGCACGAGGGAACGCACGAGCGGACCGGTGCACGGCCCGTCGACAACGGTGACCCCGGCGAGAGCGGCGGCGTACGCCGCGCGGCGCCCCGCCCGCGCTCCCACCACCGCAAGCGGCGGCTGCCCACCGCCCGACGCGGCCTGGTGCAGCTTGAGGGCGACGACCCGGGTCACCGCCCGGTCGAGGCGACGTTGCGCGAGCCGCCCGGAGCGGACCGCCTCGACGAGGCCGGCGTGCGCCGCGGGCACGTCGACCGACATGAGGGCGATGTCGTTGCCGGCCCGCACCGCCCGCACTGCCGCCTCACCGGCGTCGTACCGGCCGCTGACCGGCGCCATGCCAAGGGAGTCGGTGATCGCCACGCCATGGAACTCCAGCCGATTGCGCAGCAGGCCGGTGACGTCCGCGCGACTCAGCGACGCCGGCATACCCGGGTTCACCGCGCGCAGGTCGATGTGCCCGGTCATCACCGCCGGACCGCCAGCGGAGGCCGCGTCGGCGAAGGGCCGCAGATCGCGCTTCAGCAGCCGGCGCAGGCTTGCATCTTGGCGCGGAAGGGTGACGTGGCTGTCGGCGGTGACGCTGCCGTGCCCCGGGAAGTGCTTGAGCACGGGGACGACCCCGGCCGCCGAGTAGCCGCGCACCGCTGCCCGAGCCAGCCGGGACACCAGCCGCGGCCGGGCGGAAAACGAGCGGCTGCCGATCGTGGTGTCCGCTGGGCCGATGGTCACGTCGGCGACCGGCGCGAAGACCATGGTGAAACCCATCGCCCGCAACTCCCGGCCGGCGGCGCGGACCAGCCGCTCGGTCACCGCGGCGCTGCGGGTGGCGCCCAACGTCATCGCGGTGGGCAGCTCGGTGGCGGGATGCCCGATCCGGGCGACCCGTCCGCCCTCCTGGTCGACCCCGGTGAGCAGCGGCAGCCGGGGGCGCTGGCGCAGCGCGCTGGCCTGTAGATCGCGCACCATCCGGCGTACCTGGCGTGGGTCCTCGACGTTGCCGCCCATGACGATGACCCCGCCGAGGTGGTAGCGGCGGATCGCCGCCGCGGGGGTGGCCGCACCGAGATGCTTGCGGTTCCACGCGGCTTCGGCCGGGGTGACGTCGTGCCCGCTGCGGCCGAGAAACGTGGCCATCAGCAGCTGCCCGGCCTTCTGCGCCAGCGGCATGCGGGCCACCTTGGCCTGCGCCTCGGTCAGCTGGGACCGGGTCGGACCCCACCCGCCGGGAATCCGCTCAGCGCTGGGAGATGGCTCGGCTGGGAGCGCGGTGGCTGGAGGCACGGTAGCTGGACGTGCGGTAGCTGGACGTGCGGTAGCTGGACGTGCGGTAGCTGGACGTGCGGTAGCTGGCAGCGCGGTGGCTGGAGGCGCGGTGGCTGGCAGCGCGGTAGGGAGCGGCTGGGTACCAGGCCAACTGGTCAGCGCGACCACGCCGCCGAGGGCGAGCAGCACCGCGGCAGCGCCCGCCCGCACCGGTGCGACCGACATGCCGACCCCTCTGTCGAGACGTGAACGTCCTTCTGGACACCATGTGTACCCGACGTCGCCACCCTCGGTGGTCCCATCCGCCGACCCGCCGCGCCGTCCGTTGCCACCAGCGGTCGATGATGAGGCCGTGGCGCACACCCTCGTCGAGCTGCGGCCGGTGACCGCGGACAACTGGCGCGCGTGCACTTCGGTGACGCCGACATCTGATCAGGAGAGCTTCGTCGCGCCGGTGTCCTACTACCTGACGCTGTGCCACTACGGCGGGGTGTGGCAACCGCTCGCCGTGTACGCCGACGGGCAGGTCGTCGGCTTCGCCATGTGGGGACTGGACGACGCCGACGGCAGCCACTGGATCGGCGGGCTGGTCGTGGACCGCGCGCAGCAAGGGCGTGGGCTGGGAAAGGCTGCAGTCGCCGCACTGCTGCGGTTCGTCGCCGCCCAGCCGGACTGTCGACAGGTCGCGCTCTCCTACCAGGCCGACAACCACCGCGCGCGCGCCCTTTACGCCGCAGCCGGCTTCCGGGAGTCCGGCGAGGTGAGCGACGACGAGGTGGTCGCCCGGCTCGACGCTGCACGGCTCGACGCTCTCCGCCCGGCCCGCCCTCCGCGCCCGGCCGACACCCTCGGGATGGACCCCACACAAATGCGTCGCCTGGGTCGGCGGGTCGTCGACCTGGTCGTCGATCACGTCGAGCAGCGAGCGACCGGGCCGGCCATGCGCACCGCGGCGGCGGCTGACCTGCAGGCGGTGCTGGGCGGTTCGCTTCCCGAGGAGCCGAGCGACCCCGACGAGGCCCTCACCACCCTGGCCGAAGTCGCGCTGTCGGCCATGCAGCACGGTGACCACCCGCGCTATCTCGCCCGGATTCCCAGCCCCGCGTCGTACGCCGCCATCCTCGGGGAGTGGCTAGCCACCGGACACAATGCGATCGCCACGTCGTGGACGGGCGGATCGGGCCCGGCGACCGTCGAGCTCGTGGTCATCGAGTGGCTGCGGGAGATGCTCGGCATGCCGGAGGGCACGCAGGGCGTGCTGCTCAGCGGTGGCTCGATGGCGAGCCTCACCGCGTTCGCTGCGGCCCGCGCCGTTGGCGGACCCGGTGTGGCCTACCTCAGTGACCAGACGCACGCATCGCTCACCCGCGACCTGGTGACGCTCGCCTTTCCGGCCGAGCACATCCGGGTGCTGCCCAGCGACGACGCCTTCCGGTTGCCCGTTCACGCACTCGCGGAGGCCGTCGCCGAGGACCGGGCGGCCGGGCGGCAGCCACTCCTTGCGGTAGCCAGCGCCGGCACCACCAACACCGGAGCAGTCGACCCGCTTCCGGACATCGCCGACCTGTGCGACCGCGAGGGGATGTGGTTCCACGTGGACGGTGCGTACGGAGCGCCGGCCGCGCTGTGTGCGGCCGGACGACCGTTGCTGGCCGGGATGGACCGCGCCGACTCGCTCGTCGTGGACCCGCACAAGTGGCTCTTCCAGCCCTACGACGTCGGCTGCCTGCTCGTCCGCCGGCCCGGCGCGCTGGAGGCGGCGTTCGCGATGGACCCGGAGTACCTGCGAGACGTCCGCGCAACCCACGGCGAGGTCGACTTCCGCGACCGTTCGCTGGAGCTGACCCGCCGAGCCCGGGCGCTGAAGCTGTGGCTGATGTTCCGCGTCCACGGCGCCCGGCAAGTCCGCGACGCGGTGGCGCGTGGCATCGCCCTCGCCGAGGCGGCCGAGGCGATGCTGCGCGCGGACCCGCGCTGGGAGGTCGTCACACCGGCGCAGCTCGGGATCGTCACGTTCGCGCTGCGCGGAGCCGACGCCGCAGGCCACGTCGCCCGCGCGGCCGCGCTGGCGGCGAGCGGGGTGGCCGCTGTCACCTCGACGACGTTGCGCGGCCGCAGCGTGCTGCGGTTGTGCACGATCAACCCGACGACCACCGAGGCGGATCTGCGTACGACGCTTGCGGCGCTCGCCGACTGATCGGCGTACGCGTTCGCGGCCGGTCGTTAGCGTGGGGCGGTGTCCCGCTCGGTGCCGCCCCCCCGCCGGCTGGTGCCGCGCTGGCTGGCCCCGCGCTGGCTGGCGCTCCACCTCGCGGTCGTGGTGCTCGTCGCGGCCTTCGGGTGGCTCGGCTGGTGGCAGCTAAGCAAGTGGCTGGACCCTGACCCGACCGGCCGGGCCATTACGGACCTCCCCCCGGTGGCGCTGGGCGACCTGACCAACCCCGACCGGCTCGTCGACGCCGATCTCGCCGGCCGGCGGGTCAGCATCAAGGGGCGGTACGACGCGAACGAGCAGCTCTTCGTGGCCGAGCAGCAGCAAGCGGGACGGACAGGGGTCCACGTGCTCACTCCCCTGATCACCGCCGACGGAGCCGCCGTGATCGTCAACCGCGGCTGGGTCAGCGACCCGAGTGCGTCGGCGGCGGGCGTACCGGACGGTTCGGTCACCGTCACTGGGCGACTGCGCCCGTCGGAGAGCGAGCGGGCGGGGTCCATCGGCGAAGATCGACCCCCTGGGCAGGTGGCCCTGGTCAACAGTGCCGAGTTGGTCAACCTGCTCCCGTACCCGCGCCTGTACGACGGCTACGTCACCCTCACCGGACAGCGCCCGCCGCAGGAAGAAGCACCGGTCCCGCTTCCGGACGATCCCGCCCGAGCGTCGCGCGGCCCGCTGCTCAATCTCAGCTACGCCGCTCAGTGGTGGTTCTTCGCCGTCGCTGCGTTGTTCTTCTGGGGGCGGCTGCTGCGCTCGGCTACTGCTCCGCCCGAGTGACCCTGTCCGCCCGAGTGACCCGGCGCTCGGCGACGAACGAGGCGAAAGGGATCGTGCCGGCGAGCATCACCAGCAAGGCGCGCCACGGCGCCCATCGGCGGCGGAACGCCAGGTCCAGCACGATGACCACGTACACGAAGTAGAGCAATCCGTGGACGGGCCCGATCAGGTCCACCAGGCCCGGTTCGTCCGCGAGGTACTTCAGCGGCATAGCGACGAACACCAGGATCAGCAGCATGATCCCGGTCGCGTAGGCCATGACCCGGAATCGGGTGAGTGCGCCGAAGCTCACGCGGCGTTCCCTTTCAGCTCGCCGTACGACCCGTACGACCCGTACGACCCGTACGACCCACCGGCGCCCAGCCACCCCGCCCCCTTTCGAGTAAAGGGACCCTTCATCCAATAGGTTCGAGTGAAGGGACCCTTCACTCGAACGGGCGGGGGCGGGGGCGGGGCGGGGACGGGGGGGGTCACCGTGTCTCCATTCTGCGGAGGGGAGGGCGCACGTGAGCTTGCCACGTGTTCTGCTCGAGGTGTCGGGGTTGCTTACCCTCGCCGTGCTGCTCAGCCTGGTGGCCCGGCGGGTACGGCTGCCGCTGACCGTGGTCCTCGTCGTCGTCGGCTTCCTCGCCGCGGCTATCGGGGTCATCCCCGGACTGGCCGAGCTAGAAGGTGAAGCGTTCGAGGAGATCGTCGTCTTCGCCTTCTTGCCGCTGCTGGTCTTCGCCGCCGCGCTGGGCATCGACCTGCGCGCCTTCCTGCGCAATCTCGTGTCGATCCTTGCGCTGGCCATCCCGGCCTTTCTGCTGTCCGCGGTGCTCGTCGGCGGCGGTCTACACCTGCTGGTTGGTACCGGCCTGGGGGCGGCCTTTCTCTTCGGCGCACTGATCTCGGCGACCGACCCGGTTGCGGTGGTCGCCATTTTCCGCGAACTCGGTGTGCCGCGCCGGCTGCTCACTCTTGTGGAGGGCGAAAGCCTGTTCAACGACGGGGTGGCCATCGTGGCGGCCTCCATCCTCTTGGAGGCTGCCGTCGGCGGCTCGGTGAGTGTGCTGGCTGGAGTGCTCGACTTCCTGCTCGTCTTCGCTGGCGGGGCGCTGATCGGCATCCTGGTCGGCCTCGTCGCCGCGATGGCGCTGCCCTGGCTGGACCGGTTGCCCGCGGTGGCGCTGTCCCTGGCGGTCGCGTACGGCAGCTTCGTACTCGCCGACGAGGTCCTCGGCTTCTCTGGTGTGATGGCCACCGCCGCGGCCGGCATGGTGCTCGCCGGACTCGCGCCTAGCCGGGCAACCGCCGAGGTTCGCGAAATGCTGGAGCAGCTGTGGGAGGCGCTGGACTACACCGCAAACGCCTTGCTGTTCCTGCTCATCGGGCTGGTCATCGGTCCGGACGCCATCATCGAAAACATCGTGCCGATCCTGGTAGCAGTCGGCCTCGTGCTCGCCGCCCGAGCCCTTGCTGTCGTCCCGATCGTCTTCCTGCTGGAGCGGGTGGCGCACATCCCCCGGGTCGGATGGCGCAACGAGTCAGTGCTCATCTGGGGAGGGCTGCGCGGTGGAGTCGCGCTCGCGCTTGCGTTGTCGCTGCCCGAGGACCTCGCCGAGCGGGAGCTGCTGGTGGCGCTCACCGGCGGGGTCGTGCTGGCGACCCTGCTGCTCAACGCCACGACGATCAGAGCTCTCGTTCACCGCCTCGGTCTCGACCAACCGAGCCGGAGCGACCGCTTCCTCGCCGCC
>JBBSMJ010000073.1:0-6757 GCA_038233235.1 Actinomycetes bacterium
CCCGGGCGAGCTCCTCGAGCACGACGCACAAGGCGAAGTAGTCCCCGCCCATGCCGCCGTACTCCTCGGGGAACGGCAGCCCGAACAGACCCATCTCCCCCATCTGGCGGACGATGTCGTACGGGAACGCGTCGCGTTCATAGAAGTCATAGATCTGCGGCGCGACCACCTCGCGGGCAAACTCCGCAACGGTCTTGCGCAGGGCTTCGTGCTCCTCGTCGAGGCGGTAGTCCAACACAGGGTCGCTCCTCAGTGGTCGTGGACAAGCGGCGTCATGGGAGGTAAGGCAAGCGTCAGCGGAATGGTCGCACGGCCCGGGTAGTCTCGCGTGGTGCCCGCCCCTTCCCGCCGTTGGTCGGCGCCTGCCCGGCTCTACGACCGCATGCAGCACCTCGTGCACGAGCTGGCAAAGTTCGGCGTCGTCGGGGCGATCGCGTACGTCGTCGACGTCTCCCTGTTCAACCTGCTGCGGGTCGGCGCCGACGTCGATCCCTTGATGTCGAAGGTCCTGTCCACGATCGTGGCGACGACCGTCGCCTTCTTGGGCAACCGGCACTGGTCGTTCCGCCACCGGGCCCGCACCGGATTGCGACGGGAGTACACCCTCTTCTTTGCGTTCAACGCGGTCGGCCTGTGCATCGCCCTGGCCGTGCTCGGGATCTCCCACTACGCCCTCGGGTTCACCAGCCCGCTGGCCGACAACATCGCCGCCAATGTCGTGGGCATGGTGCTGGCGACGACTTTCCGCTTTTGGTCCTACCGCAAGTGGGTTTTCCCGCCGCACGAAGTCGACCTGTCTGGGGTCGGCGTACCCCCGATACCGGGCACCGGCGACGAGCGGCAGGTCAGCCGGGTGCGCTGAGGAACAACGCGAATACGGCCGGCCGTTGCTGCACCAGCTCCAGTCGACCGCCGTCGGCTTCGGCGAGCGCCCGGGCCACCGCTAGCCCCAGCCCGGTGCTCGACCCGCCGCTGACAGCCCGCTCGAAGACATGCCCCGCCAGCTCTGCAGGCACCCCGGCACCTTCGTCGCTGACCTCCACCACGGCCGTGCTGCCGGCGTCGCGAGTCTTCACTGTCACTGCCCCCGCCCCGTGCACCAGCGAGTTTTCCAGCAGGGTGGCGATCACCTGCCCCAGGCTGCCGGGGCTCGACAGCGCGCACAACCCGCGTTTGCCCTCGACGCGCAGCCGCCGACCGGCACGGTGAAAGGTTGGCCACCACTCCTCTATCTGCTGGGCCACCACCTCGTCGACGGGGGTGGGCTGGGTCTCGCCCGTGCGGTTCTCCAGCTTCTCCTCCAGCAACGTGTCGACGACCCCGGAGAGCCGCTCCACCTGGGTGAGCGCCGCCTCCGCCTCCTCCTTGACGACGACCGGATCGTCGGTCGAGGCGATCTCCTCCAGCCGCAGGGACAGCGCGGTCAGCGGCGTACGCAACTGATGGGAGGCGTCCTCGGACAGCCGACGCTCGGCGCGCAGCATGCCCGCCACCCGGTCGGCGCTGCGATCCAGCTCCTCCGCGACGCGGTCGAGTTCGGCGACCCCGTAGCGACGACCGCGGGTGCGGCCGGTGTGCCCCAGCCGGCGCGCCGACCCGGCGAGCTCGGCCAGCGGCCCCCCGAGTCGCCGCGCTTGCGCGATGGCAAGCAGGGTGGCGGCGAGTACGGCCAGGGCACCGGAGCCGGCAATGAGCGCCCACACGCCGGCCTGCCGTTGGCGTACCTCCTCGCGAGCGGAGGTGATGCGTACGGCGTAGCCGTCTTCGCCGCGCGCCGACGCGGAGAGCGTGTCGGAGCCCTCGGGGACCGCTCCGGCGGTGATCCGCCGGCCGTCGGGCAGGTCCACCACGGCCTTCCGGCCCGGTTGCACGAGCAGGCCGAGCCGGGCGGCGTCGACGGTCTCGTCGGCCTCGACGCGCAGGGCGACCACCGCCAGTAGCCGCTCCGCCTCGCGGGCCACCCGGTCACGGGCCCGGTCCTCGATGAGCGCCGGACCGATCACGGCCATGGGGATGCCGAGAAGCAGCAGGGCCACGAAAGCCACTGCCAAGGTGGACAGCAGCAGCCGCCGTCGCACGGCGCGCTCTCAGTCCTGCTGGAAGCGGAAGCCCACGCCCCGCACCGTCGTGATGAACCGCGGGTTGGTGGCGTCGTCGCCCAGCTTGCGGCGCAACCACGAGACGTGCATGTCGAGGGTCTTGGTGGACCCCATCCATGCCGTGGCCCAAACCTCCCGCATCAGCTGCTCCCGGGGCACCACCTTGCCCGCGTCACGGACCAGCACCCGGAGCAGGTCGAACTCCTTGGTCGTCAAGGTGAGCTCTTCGTCGTCGACCCACGCCCGGCGGCTGGCCGGATCGACGCGCACCCCGTCGGATGGCGCGTCCGAACCGCCGCGGCGCAGCAGCGCCCGGACCCGGGCGAGCAGCTCCGGAATACGGAAAGGCTTGCTCACGTAGTCGTCAGCACCTGCGTCGAGGCCGACCACGGTGTCGACCTCCTCCGTACGCGCCGTGAGGATGAGCACGGGCAGCGCCTTGCCCTCCGCGCGTAGCCGCCGGCACACCTCGATGCCGTTCATGGCGGGCAGCCCGACGTCGAGGACCAGCAGGTCGATGTCGCCCTCGAGCGCCCGGTCCAGTGCACTGTGACCGTCGGCGCGGACCTCCACGTCATGGCCGTCCCGCGCCAAGGCGCGGGCCAGCGGATGAGAGATGGCCGAGTCGTCCTCGGCCAGCAGCACATGGCCCATGCTTGGCATCGTAGGCCGCAATGGGCCGGATGGGGCCAGCTGACCATGATCAGCGGGGGATCAGCCGGGGTCAGCCGCGGTTCAGCCCGGGGGTCAGCCGAGGCGGCCCAAGCCACGGCGCGCCCGGCGTAGGTCCCGCAGCCGGTCCTCGTACGTCGTCCCGACGGCGAGCAACAGCAGGCCGGCGGCCCCCACGCTGACCCAGCGGGGAACGGCGGCGGCGTACGGCGCGAGCTGCGCCAGCGCATCGATCGCGAGCACGAGACCGCCGATGAGCAGCGGCGCCTGCAGGCGGGCGCGGGCGCCGACGAGGGTGACGAGCAGGGTGATGACACCGAGTAGGAGCGACCGGGCGACCCCCCGGTCACCGAGCGCTCCCAGCAGCGCCGGGAACAGTCCCAGCGCGAGGCCCGGCCCGAAGGCCGCCCACGACGACGTGGTGGGCTCCCGGCGGCGCCGCCAGACGCCCAGCGCCAGCAGCGCCAGGGCCGGAGGCACCGTGTACGCCTCGGGCGCCGTTACGTCGGCATCGGCGAGCCGCACCCAGCTGGCCGACGCGAGAAGCAAGCCGGACACCCACCCAGCGGCGGGGCGACGATCTCTCCGCACAGCCACCGCCGCGGCAGCCACTCCACCGGCGACCAGCGCATGAGCCGTCCACCCCGGATCGAAACCGGTAGCCGCCGCGACGAGACCGACCAGGGCGGCTGCACCGCCGGCAGACTCGACCGCCACGCGGTCAGTGCGGTGCCGCAACCGCCAGGTCGCGGCGACGGCGAGCAATCCGCCGACCACGACGGCGGCGAAGCCGGCCGGAGCGACCCCCCCGCCACCCGCGCTGACCCCGGTGGCGGCAAGTGCCGCGGCGCACACGGTGGCCACGGCAGCGAGCACGGATCGTCGAGGCGGCGCGCCGAACACGGCTCCGGCGGCGGCACCGACGAGCACAACCGCCAGCGCGACCAGCGTCGAGCCGCGGTGGGCGGCGGACCAGGCCAGGCCGAGCCCGGCGAGGCCACCGCCGGCTGCCATCGACGCGCTCCACAGGCCCGACCGGTTCCGCTGGGCGCCCAGGGCAGCGCCGGCGGCCAGCACGACAGCTCCGAGGACGACATCGGTGAGCACCGCCACCCGATAGGGCACGTTGAGCGCCAGGGGCAGCACGGCCGCGGCCAGGGCAAGAAGCCCGGCGCCGATCCAGCGACCCGCCGACCTGGCGTACAGCAGGAGGGGCACCGACTGGGCAGGCGAAGCGGGCCGGGCCGGCACGGCGAGCCCGGCGAGCACCCCCAGCGCGGCGAGCAGTGCCAAGGTCGCCGGAACGGCCAGGTCGCCCGTCCAGCCGGAGCCGAACGCAGAGAGCAGCGCACGTGACCCACCCAGCCCCTGCGTCGACCATGCCGCATCCAGCCAGCTGGGTGGCCCGCCGACGGCAGCCAGCGTGGGTCCAGCCACCACTACTGCGGCCCACAGCCCCGTCACCAGCGCCACGACGAGAGGGCCGGCCCACCAGGCGGACGAGCGGGTGAGTCGCACCCCCGCTGCGAGAATGCATGCGGCCGCGGTGAGGACCACCGCCTGCCCAGAGTCCCCCACCACGTCGGCGATGGCGATGTGCAGGCCCAGCACGACCGCGAACGCTGCCGCGCCGGCGCCAGTGGGCGGTCCCCACCCCGCAGGAAGCAGCCGGACCGCCAGCAACCCGACGACGGAGGCGGCGGCGAGGACGCCGAGCGGTCCGGCCAACCCGCCGCCGGCGTAGCCGAGATCGGCAGCGCCGCCCACGCCGAGGAGCCAGCCGAGCCCGGCGCCGACGAGCAGCAGGACCGGCACCGCGGTGGCGGTCCTCGCCCGTACGGCTCGGCGCGCTACCACGATGACGATCAACGCTTGGGCGATCAGCAGCGCGCTGATCAGCAGCGGGCGCAGGGTGCCGGCGAGAACCGGGACGGGGAGTTGGGCGGCGACGACCGCGGTGTAGACCCAGCTGGCCAGCGGCCCCGCCCTCAGCGACACAGCCCTCGAGGCGAGCCAGCTGAGCAGGGCTACGACGGCGAGGGTGCCTGCGACGTACGCCGGTCCGGACGGTCTATCCGCACCGAGCACGCCGAGCCGGCGCACGGCGTACGCGTCGAGGAGCAGGAGGACCACTGCCAGTGTCGCGAGACCCTCGGCGGTAGTGGTCAGGCGCCCGCGGCGCGCGAGCACAGCGCCCCCCGCGGCGGCGGCGGTGAGGACAACGAGCACGACCGCCCGGCCGCCGATACCCAGCCGCCCCCAGGCGAACACGGTGAAGATCACCGCCGCGATGGCGAGGAGCAGCACCCCGAGGGCGACGAGCACGCGGCGTACGCCGGAGATGTCAGCGGCGCTCGCTGCTGGACTGGCCGAGGCCCCGGCGGGCGCGTCGCCGGGAGGAGGACCGGCGCTCGGGTCGCGCGCAGCGCGCAACTGCAGCAGGAGGTGCTCGCGCTGCCGGAGCAGCTCGCTGGCCTGCACCGACACCCTCCACAGCTGCTCGCCGAGCGGACCGCGCAACGGCAGGCCGCACGCCATGCAGGCATCGCCGGTGGTCAGCGCCGCTCCGCAGCTAGGGCAGCTGTGCGGGTCGTCTAGCCGCCGCGGGCCGCCCCCAGTCATCACCTGCCTGGCCGGATAGCGGGCTCAGACCGGGGTGACACCGTGGCGGCGGCGGGAGAACGACCGGTCCTTCCCGCGGTACGACGCGAAGCGGCGGATCAGCTCGGTCCGCAGCTGCTCCGGCTCGACGATGGTGTCGACGACGAGCTCGCTGGCCAGCCGGACGATGTCGATGTCGGTCTCGTACTCTTCCCGCTTCGCCTTGACGAAGGCCTCCTGCTCCGCCTCGTCCTCGATGGCCGCGATCTTGTTTGCGTAGACGGCGTTGACCGCCGCTTCGGCTCCCATGACGGCGATCTTCGCCGTGGGCAGCGCGATCGTGGCGTCGGGTTCGAATCCGGGGCCGGCCATGGCGTACAGGCCGGCGCCGTAGGCCTTGCGCACCACGACGCAGATCTTCGGCACCGTGGCCTCGGACACCGCAGTGATCATCTTCGCGCCGTGGCGGATGATGCCCTCGCGCTCCACCGCCGTACCGACCATGAACCCGGGTACGTCGGAGAGGAACAGCAGCGGCACGTTGAAGGCGTCGCACAGCTGGATGAAGCGGGTCGCCTTGTCCGCGGAGTCGACGAACAGCACCCCGCCCTTGAACATCGGGTTGTTGGCGACGACACCGATCACCTGCCCGTCGAGGCGGGCGAAACCGACGGTGAGCTCCTTGGCCCACAGCGGGTGGATCTCGAAGAGCGAGTCCTCGTCGACGAGACCGCGGACGTAGCGACGCATGTCGAAGGCCTGCCGCTCACTCGCCGGCACCAGACCGGCGAGGTCGACGGGCTTCGGGTCGCGCGCCGCGGTGGCCGGCGGTTCGCCCTGCCAGTTCGACGGCAGGTAGGAGAGGTAGGCGCGGACGGTGTCCAGTGCCTCCTCTTCGGTCTTGACCAGGTGGTGCCCAACGCCGGACACCGAGCAGTGCATGCGCGCGCCGCCCATGTCCTCCAGGGTGGTCTTCTCCTTAACCACCATCTCCACCATGCGGGGGCTGCCGAGGTACATCGAGGCGTTGCCCTCGACCATGACGGTGATGTCGCAAAAGGCGGGGATGTAGGCGCCGCCGGCTGCAGACGGCCCGAACAGCGCGCACACCTGGGGTATGGACCCGCTGGCCCGCACCTGGGTGTGGAAGATCTTGCCGGCCCCCCGGCGGCCGGGAAACAGGTCGATCTGGTCGGTGATCCGCGCGCCGGCCGAGTCGACGAGGTAGACCATCGGGACCTGGTTCCGGTACGCCGTCTCGATGATGCGGATGATCTTCTCGACCGTACGCGCGCCCCATGAGCCCGCCTTGACGGTCGAGTCGTTGGCCATCACGGCGACCGGCCGTCCCTCGATGCTGGCCGTACCGGTGACCACCCCGTCGG
>JBBSMJ010000074.1:0-6703 GCA_038233235.1 Actinomycetes bacterium
TCGGCCACCAGCGGGTCAGCGCCGACACCGGGCCCGACGATGCAGAACTCACCATCTCCCCAACGCGCGACGACGTCGGTGGCGCGGGTCAGCGCCCGCAGGGCGTCGGCGACCACGACGAGCACTTCCTCTGCGGTCGGCTGCCCGATGCCCAGGGGACCGGCACCCTGACCGCTCAGATGGACGGCGGAGTGACCGGGACGGCCCGGGATGGGCACGCGCAGGCGTCCGCCGAGCGGCGCTTCGCGTCGTACATCGCGCGCTGCACTGAGGTCGTCGGTGCGCCGACGCTCCTCGATCCCCTCGTGGACGTCGACCATGACGCAGTGCACGGCGTCTCCACGGCGGCGCGCTGACTCGAGAATGCGGCTGCCGACCATGGACAAACCGCGGCGGTTCGCCAGGCCAGTGAGATCGTCGACCGCTGAGGATCGTGCCGCCCGGCGGGCCTCGTCCAGCCGGGCCGCATCATGGCGGCGACTCTCTGCCAGCAGGACGCCGAAGACCGTTGCGGCAACCACGCCGAGGACGGAGTACCACCCGAGCCCTGTTCGGGTTCCGGTTGCGGCCGCGACGACTGCGCCAGCGGCCCATACCCCCCACACGCCGCAGAGGGTGCCGACGTACCACTGGCGCGACAGCAGAGCAGCACCGACTCCGACAGCCGCGAGCATGACGCTGCCCAGGTGCCACGGCTGCGCCGCGACTACCAGGTGGGCGACCGAGGCCACCGTGACCAAGAGCACGATCCCGCTCGCCACCCGGTGACGTACGGCGAGCCGGGGGATACCCGACCGCCCCAACCACAGACTCAGCCCGGCTAGCAGCAGTGACGCGACCAGTGACGACAGCCCGAGGACAAGGCCGCGGATCCCGGAGACGGTGAGCAGGTCGACGACTGTCAGGACGGCGAAACCCACGGCGAGGGCGACGGCAGCGTGCAGCAGACCCACACCGACCGGCCGCTCCCCCTCCGCCATCTCCTCGGCGGCATCGTCACAGGTCACCTCGCGGCTTTCGGCAGCTTCTGCTTCCCCCTTGAGCAGCAGCCCCCAGCGAAGGCCGTGCCGGCGTCGAGGACACTGGCACGAGCCACAGCCGCGTACCGCGTACCGTGCCGCCGTGACGACGACGCATCAGCAGTTCACCGACGTGCCCCTCGACGTGTTCGACGATGTCGATCTCGACCAGCTCCGCCGCCGACGCAGCGTGAAGTGGCGGACGTACCCGTCGGAGGTGCTCCCGGCGTGGGTGGCCGAGATGGACTTTCCCTTGGCGGAACCGATCACCGCGACGGTCGGGGCTGCGCTCGACTGCGGTGACTGCGGCTATGCCGAGGTCGGTGAGCTGGCCGGAGCCTTCGCCGGCTACGCGGCGAACCGCTACGGGTGGGAGCTCGACCCGGCCGGGGTCTTCGCGTTCCCTGACGTGATGTCCGCCGTGGCCGACCTCCTGCGGCTGGTTACCCGCCCGGGTGACGCGGTGGTGATCAACCCGCCGGTGTACCCGCCGTTCTTCTCCGTGGTGGAAGACGTGGGCCGTCTCCTGGTCGAGGTGCCACTGGAGCGCCGGGGCGACCACTGGTCGCTCGACCTCGGCGGTGTGGAAGCAGCGTTCGCGGCGGGAGCGCGGGCCCACCTGCTCTGCAACCCGCACAACCCGACCGGCTCGGTGCCGAACCGGAGTGAGCTCGTGGCCCTGGTGGAGCTGGCCGAGCGGTACGACGTCACGGTGCTCTCCGACGAGATCCATGCCCCGATGACGCTGCCCGGGGCGACGCACACGCCGTACGTCGCCCTGGGCGGCGCTGCCGCCGAGCGCGGGGTCACCCTCGCGTCCGCGTCCAAGGCCTGGAACGTCGCTGGACTCAAGTGTGCGGTGGCGGTGGCCGGCTCGGCCGCCATGCGGGCGCAGCTGGCCGCCCTGCCGGAGGAGACGCCGTACCGCTGCGGCCATCTCGGAGTGCTCGCGGCAGTCGCCGCGTTCCGTGAAGGTGGCCAGTGGCTCGACGGGCTGCTGCGCCGGCTGGACGAGAACCGCCGGCTGCTCGCGGACCTGCTCGCCGCGCAGCTGCCCGCCGTCGGCTACCTGCCGCCGCAGGCGGGCTACCTGGCCTGGCTCGACTGCACTGCGCTCCGCCTCGGCGACGACCCCGCCGCCCGTTTCCTGGAGCGCGGTCGGGTGGCGCTCAGTCCGGGGCCGACCTTCGGCGGACCGGGCGCCGGCTTCGCCCGGCTGAACATGGGCACCTCCCCCGCGCTGCTCGAGGAAGCGGTGCGCCGGATGGCCGCCGCCGTCAGCTGAGCCGACCGGTCGGCTCCCCGCCGCTAGCCGCGTCCGCGGCGTCAGCGGCGCAAGCGACGTCAGTGGCGGCGAACGGTAAAGGCCGCCACGAAGACGCCAACGGCCAACCCGAGCATGAGCGCCAGCAGCTCGCCCATGGGCGAGGGCAGGAGTGGCGTCCCCCAGAACGGTGCACAGCGCGCTCCTTGGGAGCTACTCACGCAGCTCGCCGGCCAGAGCACCGCGGTGACGATGACAAAGGCGAGCGTCGAGATGACTGCCTTCATCCGTCCCCACTCCTCGCCGCCTGCCCTGCGGCGGCGGTCACCGCAGTGCCGTCGTACGCCGCCGGAAGGTCCGCGACATCAGCGACGGTCAGCTCGCCCTCGGCGGTCGTGAACGTCAGTGTGTAGCTCGCGGTGTGCAGGTCGGCCGCCAGTCGCGCCTCTTCGGTACCGGCGCGCCATCGCAACTGCAGCACGTGCTCGCTGGCCGCGTCCGTCGCCGGGCAGGAGAAGTCGCCGTCGAAGGCGGGGTGGGTGTTGCGGAAACGGATGAGGCGCAGCAGTGCCCGCACGACCGGACGTTGCAGGCCCGCTTCGATCTCGGCGTCGCTGTAGTAGTGGCGGTTGACGTCGCGGCCGACGCTGGTGCGCTCGAGCAGCGCCATGTCGTTCGATCCGGCGAACAGGCCGACGTAGTAAACCTGCGGGATGCCAGGCAGGAAGAACTGCAGCAGCCGGGCGAGCAGGTAGCGCCGGTCGTCGCGGCCGAGGGCGTCGTAGTAGGTGCAGTTGACTTGGTACAGGTCGACGTTGGAAGCAGCAGACCCGGTGGCGCATCGGCTGGTGCCACCGCTGTTGGCGTGGATCCGCTCGACCAGTGCATCGAGCTGCTCCGCATCGAGAAGACCCGCCAGCTCGGGGTCGCTGGCGTCGGCGCCCACGTCCACGACGCCGATGCCGTCATGCGTGTCCAGCACCGTGACCGCGTTGTGCGGACGTACGTCGAGCCATCGCCGCAGCGGCGTGCTGTCTCCAGCGAACAGCGCGTGCAAGATCAATGGTGGCACCGCGAAGTCGTAAACCCGGTCGACACGGCGCCCGATCTCGACTTGACGCTGGTAGTGGGAGTGCACTTCGACGAGGACGTCGACGCCGCGCGCGCGCGCCATCGCGGTGATCTCGTCGATGAAGGCAAAAGTCTCCGGCGTCATGAAGCAACTGGTGCCCGGCGTCTTCACGGCGTAGCCGACGGCATCGAGGCGCAACATCGCCACTCCACTGTCGGCCAACCGCTCGATGACCCGCCCCAGATAGCGCCGTGTCTGGTCGTGGCGGACGTCGAGGTCGGCCTGACGGCTCGTGAACGTAGTCCATAGCAGTCGGCGGCTGCCGTCCCGCAGCGTCACGGGGGTGAACGGCAAACCCGGGCGGGGACGGTAGATCCGCAGCAACTGCTCTTCGGTCGCTCCCGTCGGGAAGACGGTGGACAGCGTGAGGAACATGCCGGCGTACGGCGATGCGTCCCCGCGCTGCACCCAGTCGGTGAACTCCGGCGACTGGGTGGATACGTGGTTGACGATGACGTCGACCACCGTCTCCTGCGCCGCTCCGATCCGGCGTACGTCGTCCCAGGTTCCGAGCCGCGGGTCGACTCGGGTGTGATCCTCCGGGTCGAAGCCGGCGTCCGCCCCGTCGTACGGAGTGAAGAAAGGCAGCAGGTGAACGGATCCGAACAGCCCCGCCAGCGGCCCGCGCAGCAGCCGGTCGAGACTCTCCAGCGAGCCACCGAACCGGTCGGCGTAGGCCACGAGCCCCACCTGGTTGCGCATTCGCCCTCCACGTCGGCCGCGGCCGACTTCCGGATCGCTGGGCGGTGGCTTCTCCGGTGGAGCTACGGGACTCGAACCCCGGACCCCTTGCCTGCCGAGCATAAGCGTAGCGGCCACGGACATACATGACGGTCCGCAACAGTCGAGCGTTCCGCAGGTCGGATGCGGTGTGGGTGAGCAGGGGCGAGGGCACCCGACCGGGTGCGCGAGGCGTCACGCTCAACGGATGTTGAGGGTGCTGTCCGCGCCCTCTGGCCGGGCTCCCACCACCGCGAGCATCGCGTCGAGCGGCCGCTGCAGGGGCTGCACCGTGCGTGTGAGGAGCAAGTCGGTGTCGAGAACCCCGCGGGTGACCGTCGGTGCGAACGGCGACCAGAAGGCGCCGTCGGCGGTGACCGTCAGCTCCGGCTCCAGATCGAGGTAGCGCGCGACGACGCCCATCTCCTCGGTCTCGGCGCGCCCTCGACGGATGACCGGCCGGACCACGTGGTCGTCATCGCCTACCCCTAGCCTTCGGTGCAGCGCGCACAGCCGGGTCATGTCCTCGGCGTTCTCCTCCTCGAGCGTCGTCGCTATGCGCACCCGGATGCCCCGCTGCAACAGCGCGGGCACAGCCTCCACCACCTTGCGGAAGTTCTCCGGTCCCCGCATGAGGTCGTTGACCTCGGGCTCCGGGTGGTCGAGGGAAACCTGCAGCGTCACATCGGCGTCGGACAACGGCGCCATGCGCTCGAAAAGCGCGCGCTGGAACAGCGTGCCGTTGGTGAGGACGAGCACCGACAGCACACGGGACAACTCGACGAGCAGCTCCGGCATGTCGGGGACGAGGAAGGGCTCTCCACCGGTCACGCCGACCCCGGTGAAACCGAGCTCCCTCGCCTCCCGAGCGAGGTTGATCATCGTCGCGGGATCCAGTTCCCGGCGGGCGACCTTCGGCCCCGACTCGGTGAGGCAGTAGGTACACACCAGATTGCAGTGATAGTTGCTGTAGAGCCAAAGCCGCCGGCCGAGGATGCCGTCCGCCAGCGCCTGTTCGGGCGCGGTCACAGGCCCTCACGCACGAGGCGCTCGCGGACGTCGCGCGAGGTCGGCAGCCCGAGCGCGGTGGCGTAGCGGTTGAGCATCACAGTGGTGGCGACGAGCAGGGTCAGCTCGACCACCTGGGCGTCACTGCCCCCGAGCCGTGGTCGCGCCTGCTCGATGTCGGCCTCGACGCCCTGGGCCACGGCGTCGCACCAGTTCACCAGCGCGCGCTCGCCGACGTCGGAGAAGGCGTCCTCCAGCGGCAGCTCACCGCGCAGCGCTCGGACCTCATCGAGGGTCAGGCCGGAGTCGAGCCCGACGACAGTGTGCGCCTCGGTGCAGTAGCGACAGCCCATGACGGCCGAGGTTCGCAGGATCACGATCTCCTTGTCGCGCAGCGAGATCCACGACGGGCCGAGCACGCTGCCCAGGAAGGGCAGCGTGGGCCCGAGCAGCTCGGGCACCTGCGCGAGCGACGCCACGATGGGCCCCGGATCGCCCGCCGCAAAGTACGGCCGGGCGAGCAGCGGGGCCGAGCGCGCGTCGACCAGGTCGATCCGCGGAGCCGCCGACGGGCCGAGCGCGGTGCGTGGTGTCATCACGTGCGGGCTCCTTTCCCGCTCTGTAGCATCGGGTGCCGGGAGGTCCGCCGCAAGTCTGGCGGTACGACACGGTCACCGAGGTGACCGCTCGATTGTGGACACCGGTCCCGGGCCGCAGGATGTAGGAGCGGGGCCGTGCATGCGCTCGCCGCGACCTCCCCGGTCGCGTCCGGAGGCTCGAGGAGGCCGTGATGACAACCGAGACAGGCGCCGCCCGTCCCACTGCAGCCGGGGACGACGTCCTGCCGGGCGCCCGCACCCTTGGCAAGGGGCTTGCCGCGCTACGCGTCTTCATGGGGCTGGTGTTGCTGCTCAACGGTCTGGCGAAGTTGTTCGGCTTCTCGCAGGTGCAGATGGGGCCCTACGTGGCCAACCTCATCGACCGCGAGGCGGCCCGCTTCATCCTGCGCTTCGAGGTGTTCGAGAACCAGGCGGGGGGCATTGCCGGCACGCGCATTCCTGCCATGCGCCCGGTAGCCGACCTGATGCTCGACAACTGGGGCTTCTTCGGCTGGGGCATCACGCTGACCGAACTCGTCGTCGGCGCGCTGCTCGTCGTGGGACTGGCCTCCCGCGGGGCCGCCCTCGTGGGGCTGGGCCTCTCGCTGTTCCTCGCGCTCATGTACGCGAGCAGCAACCGCTGGATGTTCGAACAGCCGCATGAGTACGTGCCTATGATCATCCTGGCTATGGTGCCGTCCGGACGGGTGTGGGGACTGGACGGCCGGGTCCTGCGCCGCCGTGGTGTCGACCCGGGCGAGCTGCGCGGCTGGCCCTTCTGACCTGCTGCGCGGTCGCGACCCGTGGGTGAGACTGAGCCGACGGCGTGCCTCTGTCCCTGACCCTCGTCCCTGTCGCGCGCCGAAGGCGGATCGTGCGGCGGCGGTGGCGCCCGCGCTGACTGGCGGTTCTCCGGTGGAGCTACGGGGACTCGAACCCCGGACCCCTTGCCTGCCGAGCA
>JBBSMJ010000075.1:0-6606 GCA_038233235.1 Actinomycetes bacterium
CCGGCGAGCACCAGCCCGGCGAGCGCGAGGCCGGGCGCCGGGGCGAAGGCGAAGACGAGGGCTCCCGCGGCGATACAGCTTCCTCCCACCGCGACGGCGATCACCTCCTTCCCGACCGGCACCAGCACGTGCGCGCCGAAGCGACCCACCGCCATCGCGCCGGCGAACAGTCCCGGTCCGAGCCCGCCGACTGCCGGTGCGGCACCCAGGGTGCGCTCGAGGTGCAGGGCGCTCCAGGACTGCAGGCCGTCCTCGACGAGGAAGGCGGCACCGACGAGCCCGCCGAGCAGCAGCAGCACCGTCCCGAGCCGCCGACCCCCTGCTCCGCCCTCGGCCATCGAGGGCACCCGCCGGTAGGCCGGCTGCGAAAAGGCGAGCGCGGCGAGCAACACTGCCACCACCGGCAGCACCAGTCGCGGTCCAGCACCCGCTTGCCGGGCAAGACCGGTGAGCACCCCGCCGACGAGCACCCCGGCGGAGAAACTGCCGTGCACGGCCGCCATCAGCGGGGCGCCCTCGAGCCGCTCCCAGGCGGCGGTCGCGGTGTTGAGCGCGACGTCGTACGCCCCCGTCACCGCACCCAGCAGCGCGAGGGACAGCACGAGCCCGGGCAGGGAAGTGGCGAAGCCGAGGGGCGTGACGGCAACCGCGAAACCGACGAGGGTGACAGGAACGACGCGGGCGGCGCCGGAGCGGTCCACGAGCCGCCCGGCGAGCGGCATGGCAGGCAGTGCGCAGACCGCGATCGCGCCGAGGGCGAGGCCGAGCTCCCCGTCTTCGACACCGACCTGGCGGCGCAGGTCCGGCAGCAGCGCCGCGAAGGCGCCCCAGAAGGAGCCGAACGCGGCGAAGGACAGCAGCAGAGCGCGCTTCTCCGCCGTACGGGATGCAGTCATCACGACTGCGTCACCCAGGAGCGGTGCAGCCGACGGTAGACGCCGTCGGCGGTGACGAGTTCGGCGTGGGATCCGCGCTGCACCACCTTGCCCCCGTCGAACACGATGACCTCGTCCGCGGCTTCTGCGGTGGACAGCCGGTGCGCGATGGACAGTGCCGTACGCCCTCGTGTCAGCCCCTCCAACGCCCGCTGCAGCCGCACCTCCGTGGCGGGGTCGACGGCGGAGGTCGCCTCGTCGAGCACGAGCAGGTCGGGGTCGGCGACATAGGCACGGGCCAGCGCGACGAGCTGGCGTTCGCCCGCCGACAGTGATTCCCCGCGCTGACCCACCGCGGTTGCCAACCCGCGCGGGAGGCCCTCGAACCAGTCGGCGAGCCCCAGCTCGGTCAGCGCGAGCAGGATGTCGTCGTCGGTCGCGTCGAGCCGGCCGTAGCGGATGTTGTCGGCCAGCGAGGCGTCGAACAGGAACCCGTCCTGCGGCACCATGACGATCCGCTGCCGCAGCGAAGAGAAACGCACATCGGTCAGCGGTACGCCGTCGACCAGCACCTGCCCGCGGGTGGGGTCCATGAGCCGCGTCAGCAGCTTCGCGAACGTCGTCTTGCCGGAGCCGGTCTCCCCCACCACGGCCACCCGGGACTGCGGCTCGATGGCAAGGTCGATGTCATGAAGAACCTCGGGACCACCGGGGTAGGCGAACGACACGTGGGAGAAGCGCACGTCGATGGGTCCTCGTGGGAGGTCGACACCACGCTCCTCCGGGTCGGGCACATCGGGCCTCGCGTCGAGCACGGCGAGCACCCGTCGCCAGCCGGCGATGGCGTTTTGCGCCTCGTTGAGAACTTCGGTGCCGACCTGCACCGGCTGGACGAACAACGTGACGAGGAAAAGGAAAGCGAGCAGCTTGCCGAGACTGATGTCGCCGCCGACTCCGAGCAGCACGCCGACGAGGACGACTGCCGCGTTGGCGATGCCGGCGACGATCTCGCCGGTGGAGAAGGAGAGGGCAACCAACGCCTGCGCCCTCGTCGCCGAGGAGCGGTGGTTCTCGATGGCGGTGTCGATGCGGCGGGCGGTGCGGTCTTCGACGGCGTACGCGCGGATCACCGACGCCCCCACGACGGATTCCGATACGGCCGACAGCAGGTCACCCACTCGCTCGCGCACCCGACCGTAGGCGGCAGCCACCTTGCGCTGGAAGAAGCGCAGCGCGAAGAACAGCGGCAGGAAGCACGCCCACACCAGCAGGGTCAGCTGCCAGGAGTAGATCGCCATGACGACCGTCGACATGAGCAGCTGCCCCACGCTGACGATCATGAGGATGCCGCCCCATTGCATGAACTGGCTGATCTGGTCGACGTCGCTGGTCACCCGCGACACCAGCGCGCCGCGGCGTTCGGTGGCCTGATGCAGGACGGAAAGGTCGTGGACATGGCGGAACGCCTTCACCCGCAGCGTCGCCAACCCGCCCTCGGCGGCGCGGTAGAGCCGCACATTCATCAGGTACGCCGACGCGGCGGTGATGAGCACCGCCACCACTGCGAGCAGCACCGCCCAGCGCACCAGGGCGACGTCGGGTCCGCCAGGGGCCTGCAGCCCGCGGTCGACCGTCTGCTGCACGGCGATCGGTACGACGACTCGCCCCGCAGTCGCCACCAGCGCGAGCAGCAGGGTGACACGCAGGCCGACGACGAACTCCGGGGACAGCCGGAATCCGCGCCGCAGCGTCTCGACGGCGGACGGAGCGGCTCCGGTGCCGATGCCGTCGAGCGCAGCGCGGGTGGAGGATCCGGCAGACCGGACGGGGGCGGTGGTTGTCATCAGGCCGGCTGGCTCTCCGCCGCGCGAGCGACCTGCCGGTCGGCCTCCGCCCGCTCGTAGGCGGTCACCAGTAGCCGGTAGCCCGGCGACTCGGCGAGCAGCCGCTCGTGGGAACCGCGGGCGAGGACCCGCCCGTGCTCGACGTAGACGACCTCGTCTGCGAGGCCGATGGTGGCCTGCCGGTAGGCGACGACGACCACCGTCGACGGCAGCGCCGCCTCCCGCAACCCGGCCAGGATGCGTGCCTCCACCAGCGGGTCGACGCTGGACGTGGCGTCGTCGAGGACGAGCAGCCGAGGCTGGCGGACAAGCGCCCGGGCGAGGGCCACCCGCTGCCGCTGACCTCCGGACAGCGAGGTGCCGCGCTCCCCCACCTGGGTATCCAGGCCCTCCGGGAGCGCCGCCACGAAGTCGTTGGCTTGGGCAAGGCGCAGCGCATCCCACACGCGTACATCGTCGATGTCGTCGGCACCGAGGGTGACGTTGCCGCGCACGGTGTCGTCGAAGAGGAACGTCTGCTGCCCCACCATCGCGGCCGAGCCGGCAACGCCGCCGCGGCGTACGTCGCGCAGGTCGACGCCGTCGAGCAGCACCGCGCCAGCGGAGGGGTCGACGAGTCGCACCAGCAGGTTGGCCAGCGTGGACTTGCCCGATCCGGTGGGACCGACGACGGCGACCGTGCGGCCGGGCTGCACGTCGAAGCTCACGTCACGCAGCACGTGCTCGTCGTCGAGATAGGAGAACCGGATGGCGCGTACGTCGAGGTGGCTGGGCGTCTCACCGTCCGGCAGTTCGGTGGCCCCATAGGGCAGGGCGCCCGTCGCGCGGATCACGGCCGAGATCCGGTCCCACCCGACGACGCTGCGCGGCAGCTCGCCGAGAACCCAACCGATCGCCCGCACCGGGAAGGCAAGGAGGATGAACAGGTAGGCAATCTGCACGAGCTCGCCGGCGCCGATGGCGCCGCTCGCGATGCGGCTGGTGCCGACGACGAGTACGGCAAGGACACCGAGATTGGGCAACGCCTCCAGCAACGGGTCGAAGGCGCCGCGCACCCGGCCGACCCGCACGTTGGCGTCGCGCAGCTCCCCCGCGGTGGCACCGAACCGGCGCGTCTCCTCGGCCTCGCGACCCAGGGTCTTGACGACCAGCGCTCCGTCGAAGCTCTCGTGCGCAACCTCGGACACGTCGGCGCGCAGCTGCTGGGCGCGCGTAGCCAGCGGCGACAGGCGCCGCTGGTAGACGACGTTGAGCCCAAAAATCGCCGGGAAGATGAGGAAGCCGACGAGGGCGAGCACCAGGTCGGTGAGCACCATCGCGACACCGGCCACCACGAGCATGACGAGCACGCCGACGGCCATGGGCAGCGGCGCGATGACGTACCACGTCGCCTCGACGTCGGCGTTGGCGTTGGACAGCAGCTGGCCGGTGGGGTGCCGCTGGTGCCAGGACAGCGGGAGAGTGAGGTACTGCCGGGTCACCCTTCGCCGGTAGGCCGCCTGCAGCCGGTACTGCATGACGCCCGCGCCGAGCCGGCGGGCGACGATGCCGGCCGCCTTGAGCACAGCCACCACGACGATGGCCAGGCACGCGGCGGTCAGCAGTCCCGCTGAGGTGCGTCCGTCAGCGAACGCCGGCACGATCACCCGGTCGGTGACCCGGCCGAGCACCCACGCCGTGGCGACAGTCGTCGTGCCGTAGACGGCGCTGCCGGCCACCGCGATCCCGAAGATGACGGGTTCCTCGCGGATCGCCCGGCCCAAGACGCCGAACCCCCGCCGCAGGACATCCGCGCCCTGCGCCCCCGACTGCTGTGTCATTTGCGTCCAGCTTACGGCCGGGCACTGACAGTCGCGCCGTACGATCGCGCCCTACGATCGCCCGGTGCCAGCCCACGCGCGCGCCGAGCGCACCGCCCTCGCCGACCTGCTCGCCGCCCGCGGCCCCGACGAGCCGACGCTCTGCGCAGGCTGGACCACCTACGACCTGGCCGCGCACGTCGTGGCGCGCGACCGCCGTCCGCTGTCGCTGCCCGGTCTGGTGCTGCCGCCGCTCGCTGGGCTGACCGAGCGGTCGCGTCGCGGCGTACGGCGTGCGCATCCGTACGAGGAGTTGGTCAGCCTGGTGCGCGCCGGGGCGCCGGTGTGGTCACCGGTGGGACTGCCGGGGGCCGCCGAGGCGTCCGGCGTGATCGAGTTCTTCGTCCACCACGAGGACGTGCGCCGCGCTGCCGACGGCTGGTCGCCGCGCGAGCTGCCGGGCCACCTGGAGGAGGCCCTGTGGGGACGGTTGCGCGGAATGGCCAGGCTCACCCTGCGCCGCGCCCCGGTGGGCGTAGTGCTGCGGCGGCCCGACGGCGCGGAGGTGGTCGCCCGCGACGGAGACCCGCGGGTCGTTGTCAGCGGACAGGTCGGAGAGCTGGCGCTCTGGGTGACTGGACGTCGCGGTCACGCTCAGGTGGAGTGCGACGGCGAGCCAGGCGCCGTACGCCGACTGCGCGGGCGCGGCTGACTCGCGCGCCGCGTTCACCGGACGGTAGCCGGATCGGGGTCGTCCGTTCAGCTCCGGCCGAAAGGCTCCCTGTGGCGCCCGGAGACCTCCGGGCGATTGTCGAAGGGAGAACCTGTGTCCGCACGACCGTGGCCACGAGCACTCATGGTGGCCGGTACCGCCACCTTGACGGTGGGGCTGGCGACCGTCCCCGCCACCGGAGCACCCGTCCAAGGGGGCACCGCAATCGGCCCCAGCACCACGACTAGTCCCTACGTCCTTCCCGTCGCCGACGGCGTCGACATCACGTCGTTGCTCACCGTCAACGACGACGGTGCAGCCGCCGACGGCTACGAACTTGTCGGCATCCCCGACGGCATCGGTGCCCGGGTGAACCGGCGCGGCGAGGTTGTCGCCTACGTCAACCACGAGCTGCGCTTCGGCGCCGGGATCGAGCGCCGCCACGGGCAGCGCGGCGCGTTCGTGTCCAAGCTGGTGATCGACCCGGAGACGGGAGAGGTCACGCGCGGCTCGGACTGGCTGGACCCGATGGTCGGTTTCTACGACTACCAGAAGCCGCGAAGGCAGCGGTACGGCGCCGAAGCCGGTCCGCCCGAGGGCGCCGCTGAGGACACGCACACCCAGGCCTACCAGCGGTTCTGCTCCGGATCGCTCACCGACCCCGGACAGCTGTGGAACGAGGCGACCGGTCGGGGCACCCAGGCGCAGTTCTACTTCGCCAACGAGGAGATCGGCGTGGAGGGCCGGGTGTTCGGGGTGAACCGCTTCGGACAGGCGATCCAGCTGCCCAAGCTCGGACTTGTTTCGTGGGAGAACACGCTGGCGGCGCACAACCAGAGCGACACCACCCTGGTGATGGGCAACGACGACTCCGACCCGGGCACCGTCACCGCCTACGTCGGGACCAAGCGGAAGTCCGGGACCTGGGCCAACCGCGCGGGACTGACCGACGGCCGCAACCACGCCGTCAAGCTGGCCGCTGTCACTACCGACGCGACGTTCCGGGAGACCTACGCGACCGGCGAGCCGGTGCCGTTCACCCTCAACGACATCGAGTGGGAACAGTCCGGCGCCGCGCAGGAGGCCGAAGGGCTGGCCGAGGAGGTCATGCAGTTCAACCGGGTCGAGGACGGTGCGTTCGACCCGAACAACCCCAACGACTACTACTTCAACACCACCGAAGGCGGTGAGGGAACCGGCGGTGGCGGGGGCGGCGGCCTGTGGCGGCTGCGCTTCAGCGACATCGAGAACCCCCAGCTGGGCGGAACTCTCACCCTGCTGCTCGACGGCACAGAGGACATCACGCTGAGCAAGCCGGACAACATGACGATCGACCGCTACGGCAACCTGCTCATCCAGGAAGACCCGGGCGGCGA
>JBBSMJ010000076.1:0-6555 GCA_038233235.1 Actinomycetes bacterium
GCCGTCAGGGACCATGATCGTCCTCACCGGTGCCGCCGTCTTCGTCGCCACCCTGGGCCTCGGCGGCACCCGTCGGCTGCGCCGCGTCGGCAGCGCCGCACGCCGCATCGACCCCGCTCCGGTCACCGTCCGCTGACCCCCGCCGGTGCCCCGAGAGGTTCCCGTTTGCTTTCCTCCACGCTTGCCGACGAGCGGTACGCACCGCTACGAGTCACGCTGGAAGGGCGCAATGCTGAGACGGCACAGTGTCACTGACCTCGAGGAGCCATGATGACCCAGACGTCGACACGCCGGTTGCAACCCGGCGACGCCGCCCCCGACTTCGCGCTCTGGGACGCCGACGGCGAGGAGGTCAAGCTGTCGTCCTACCGCGGCCATGCGCTGGTGCTCTACTTCTACCCCGCCGCAGGGACACCCGGCTGCACGACGGAGGCTGGCGACTTCCGTGACAGCCTCAGCTGGCTCGCCGACCTTGATCACACCGTGGTCGGGGTTTCCCACGACGATCCGGAGGCGCTCCGCCGCTTCCGTGACGAGCAAGGTCTCGGCTTCCGTTTGCTCTCCGACCCGACGCTCGACGTGCACTACGTCTACGGTGCCTGCACCGAGCGCGGCGGTAGCGGGGACGGCGTGATCCGTTCGACTTTCCTGATCGACGTGGCTGGACGGATCACCCGGGCGACGTACGACGTCCGCGCCGAGGGCCACGTCGCCGACGTACGCGCCATCGTGGGCGCCGCGGGAGATAGCTGAGTTGCGCGGGCCGCGTCATACTGGCCGCTGCGCGGGGCCGTAGCCCAACGGCAGAGGCACACGGCTTAGGACCGTGCCAGTGTGAGTTCGACTCTCACCGGCCCCACTGGTCACCCACCGCCGTAGAGCAACTCACCCACCAGCGGTGCGAGGGCGCGCAACGCCCGACCTCGATGACTGATCGCATCCTTCTCCGCTGCCGGCATCTCCGCTGTCGTACGCCGCTCACCCGCAGGCAGGAAGATGGGGTCGTAGCCGAATCCGTTGGTCCCCCTCGGCTCCCACACCACGGAACCGTCCAACTGACCCTCCTCCACCCGCTCCGCACCACGAGGGGTCGCAACCACCGCCGCGCACACGAAGCGGGCGCCACGCCGCCCGTCGGGCACGTCCGCGATCTGGCGCAGCAGTAGTTCGACGTTGGCGGCGTCGTCCCCATGGACGCCAGCCCAGCGGGCGGAACGCACTCCGGGCATCCCCCCGAGAGCGTCGACACACAGCCCGGAATCGTCCGCCACCGCCGGCAGCGACGTCGCCGCGGCCGCGGCACGCGCCTTGAGCAACGCGTTGGCTGCGAAGGTCTCGCCGTCCTCGACGACGTCGTCCAGGTCCGGGAAGGCGTCGAGACCGATGAGTTCCACGTCGAGGCCAGTCTCGACCAGGATCCGCTGCAGCTCCTCCAGTTTGTGGGCGTTGCGCGTTGCCAACACGACGGCCGTGCGAGCCATTGCGGTGGTGCCTTCAGGGGTTCTCGAGCGGGACGTCCAGCGCCTCTTGCTGGAACCGAGTCAGCTGCCCGCAACCGTCCGCGGCGAGGTCGAGCAACCGATCGAGTAGTGCGCGGTCGAACGGCTCGCGCTCAGCGGTGCCCTGCACCTCGACCAGACGACCGTCGCCGGTGCAGACGACGTTCATGTCGGTGTCCGCGCGGACGTCTTCCTCGTAACACAGGTCCAGCAGCGGCTCCCCGTCGAGGACGCCGACGCTGACCGCTGCCACCGACCCGCGCAGCGGCACCGCGCCAGCCAGCGCATTGCGGCTGCGCAACCAGCCGACGGCGTCCGCCAAGGCGACGTACGCACCGGTGACGGCCGCGGTCCGGGTGCCGCCGTCGGCCTGCAAGACGTCGCAGTCGAGCACGACGGTGTTCTCGCCCAACGCCGCGAGGTCGACGACGGCGCGCAGGCTGCGGCCTACCAGCCGGGAAATCTCCTGCGTGCGCCCACCGAGGCGGCCCTTGACCGACTCGCGGTCGCTGCGCGTGTTGGTCGAGCGCGGCAGCATGGCGTACTCCGCGGTGACCCAGCCGAGCCCGCTGCCCCGCCGCCAGCGGGGTACGCCGGTCGTGACGCTCGCGGCGCACAACACCCGGGTGTTGCCGAACTCGACGAGGACCGAGCCTTCGGCGTGGTCCAGCCACCCGCGGGTGAACCGGACCGGGCGAAGGGCGGCGGGGGAACGACCGTCGGAGCGAGGCACGGAAGCCGACCCTACGGGAGGTCGAACGTCATGCCCGGTCGGGCAACCTCGACCGGGCCGTCGTACGCCGACGTCGCCTCCCGCAGCGCGCGGTCGGGGTCGTTCCACGGCGGCAGGTGGGTGAGCACCAGCCGGGCCGCGCCGGCCCGTCGAGCGTGGGCGCCCGCTTCGCTGCCGGTGAGGTGCAGGTCGGGGACGACGTCCCGCCCGTCGTGGAAAGCGGCCTCGCACAACAGCAGGTCAGCGCCGTCGGCGAGTTTCACCAGGGTGTCGGTGGGTCCGGTGTCGGCGGAGTACGCGAGCACGGCCCCGTCGTGGGTCAGCCGGTATCCGTAGGTCTCCACCGGGTGCGCCATCCGCGCGGCGGTCACGTCGAACGGTCCGATCCGCTGATCGCCCGCCACCACGTCGATGAAGTCGAACACCTCGGGCATCCCGGTGTCGGCGCCTTCGCCGTACGCCCGGGCCATGCGCCGCGCCGTCCCGGCCGGCCCGTGGACGGGGAGGCGCCGCGCCGGTCCGCCCGGGCCGTAGCGGCGGGCGACGTAGTAGGAGCACAGGTCCATGCAGTGGTCGGGGTGGAGGTGGCTGAGCAGTACGGCGTTCACCTCGGGCAGCTGCACATGTCGCTGCAGCGGACCGAGCGCGCCGTTGCCGAGGTCGACAACCAGCCGGAATCCGTCGGCTTCCACGAGGTAGCACGACGCGGCGCTGTCGGGGCCGGGCAGGCTGCCGGAGCAGCCGACCACGGTCAGCCTCACGCGACGGCCTCCACGCCGGCGATCTCCGGGCCGAGGAAGCGGTGACCGAGCTCCCGGAAGAGTCGATCGTCACCGGTGGCGAGAAAGCGGTGTTTCGGCTCCGGCAACGAGTCGTCGCGCAGCAGATCGCCCGCGACCAGCACGCGGTAGACGTCCTTGGCCGTCTCCTCGGCACTGGACACCAGTGTCACCGAATCCCCCATGACGTAGGAGATCACCCCGGTCAGCAGCGGATAGTGCGTGCAGCCGAGGATCAGCGTGTCGACGCCCGCGGTGGCCACCGGAGCGAGGTACTCATGAGCCACCCGCAGCAGCTCGGGACCGCCGGTCACTCCCTGCTCGACGAACTCGACGAACCGTGGACACGCCTGTGTGGTCACCGTGATGTGCGGTGCCGCGGCGAAGGCGTCGTCGTACGCCCTGCTGGTCTTCGTCGCCCGGGTGCAGATGACGCCGACGCGGGAGTTGCGAGTGGCCGCCACCGCCCGGCGTACGGCAGGCAGCACCACCTCCACCACCGGAACGTCGTAGCGTTCGCGGGCGTCGCGCAGCACCGCCGCCGAGGCGCTGTTGCAGGCGATGACGAGCAGCTTCACCCCTTGGTCGACGAGCTGGTCGAGCACCGCCAGCGCATAGGCCCGCACCTCGGCCAGCGGCTTCGGGCCATAGGGGAAGCGCGCGGTGTCGGCGACGTAGAGCACCTGCTCGTGGGGCAGCTGGTCGAGCACCGACCGGGCGACGGTCAGGCCCCCGACGCCGCTGTCGAAGATGCCGATCGGTGCGTCCGCCACGATCAGCCAGCGTACGGGCAACGCGCACCGTGCTGACGCAACACCTTCGCGCCTGGTGTGGTCGCCCACGCCGCTGCCTCCTTCCCCCGGCGACTGCGGAAAGAAATGCACCTGGCAGGTGCAGGAGTTTCCGTGATGTTGCGGCGCCTCGGACAAGGGCGCCGGCTTGCTCCATCAGCGCACTAGCGGCGCAACAACCCTGTGGACAGTTGCTCGTCACCCACAGAGTCCCCGATGGACGCCGGCCTTGACTTCCTACCGCGCGAAAGTTTCCTGGTGACGCTGACACACCCGATCGGCTTCACCGACGGATTGACCTCCATCGCGGTGGCGCAGCATGGCGCCGTGTCCCGTGCGCAGGCGCTGGCGAGCGGACTGACCGACAGGCGCATCAGCGGAAATCTGCGCAGCCGGCGGTGGCAACGGCCGCATCCCGGTGTCTACGTGACCTTCACCGGACCCCTTCCCTATCTCACCCGGGTGTGGGCGGCTCTCCGCTACGCCGGCGACAGCGCGACCGTCAGCCACGAGACGGCCGGCTATCTCCAAGGGCTACTCGACGACCCGCCCAGTTGCGTACACCTGACCATCGGCGAGCATCGCCGGGTCCGACCGCAGCGAGGTCTGGTGCTCCACCGCGCAAGGGGGGTCGAGACGAAGAGGCATCCGGCGCGCGACCCACCGCAGACCCGGATCGAAGACACCGTGCTGGACTTGCTCGATCACCAGACCTGCGTGGACGACGTGGTCGCTCTGATCACCCGGGCCTGTCAGCGGCGGCTCACCACGGCACCTCGCCTCGCGGAAGCGATTGCTCGACGCTCTCGGTGCCGGTGGAGAGCTCTGTGCATCGACGTACTGGGCGACGTCGTCGCCGGCGTCCAGTCTGCGCTCGAGCGCCGCTATGTCAGCTCGGTCGAGCGTGCGCATGGTCTTCCCCGCGGCCGCCGCAACGTAAGCGAAGGGCCGACGAACCGACGCCGGTATCGCGACGTGCGCTATGACCCCTTTCGTACGGTCGTGGAGCTCGACGGATCTGCCGCGCACCCGCCAGAGAACCGAGCGGTGGATCAGGCCCGCGACAATGACGTCGTCGAGCAGGAGGGCGCACCGCTCCGGTACGGATGGGCCTCCGTCGCGGGCCGCCCGTGCGAAAGTGCTGGGCAAGTGGCGCGAGTTCTGCAGCAGCGAGGCTGGACGGGTCGCCCCCGGCCGTGCGGACCCGGTTGCACCCTGCGAGGCACCCACCGGTGAGCCGTCTGCGCGACTTCTCGCATATCGCGGAAACAAACGCACCGCTGATGCGCAGGAGTTTCCGCGATCATGGAAGGCAGCGGGGCAGGTTGCGGAGGCGCCTTGCCGGGGGGAGTTGGTCAGGCCCAGAGTTGGTCGTCGAGGGCGGCCGCGGCCTCCTCGAGCGTCCCCGAGTAGGCGCCGGTGGACAGGTACTTCCAGCCGCCGTCACACACCACGAAGGCAATGTCGGCTCGGCGGCCGGCCCGCTCCGCCCGCGTGGCCACCGCGAGCGCGGCGTGCAGGATCGCCCCGGTCGAGATGCCGGCGAAGATGCCTTCTGCCTCGACCAGCTCGCGGGTACGCCGCAGCGCGTCCAACGGTCCCACCGAGAAGCGTGAGGTGAGTACGGAGGCGTCGTACAGCTCGGGGACGAAACCCTCGTCGACATTGCGCAGGCCGTAGACGAGCTCGCCGTAGCGCGGTTCGGCGGCCACCACCTCGATGTCCGGGACCTGCTCGCGCAGGAACCGGCCGGCGCCGACCAACGTGCCGCTCGTACCCAGCCCGGCGACGAAATGGGTGATGGACGGCAGGTCGGCCAGCAGTTCGGGGCCGGTGGTCGCGTAGTGCGCGCGCGCGTTGGCTGGATTACCGTACTGGTAGAGCATGACCCAGTCGGGGTGCTCCGCGGCCAGCTCCTTGGCTACCCGGACGGCCTCGTTGGAGCCCCCCGCCGCCGGCGAGGTGATGATCCGGGCGCCCCACATCTGCAGCAGTTGGCGGCGTTCGATCGAGGTGTTCGCCGGCATGACGCACACCAGGCGGTAGCCGCGCTGGCGGGCGACCATGGCGAGGGAGATCCCCGTGTTTCCTGACGTCGGCTCGAGCAGCGTCGCCCCGGGCTGCAACAGCCCGTCCTTCTCCGCGGCCTCCACCATGAACAGCGCCGCCCGATCCTTGAGCGAGCCGGTCGGGTTGCGGTCCTCGAGCTTGGCCCACAGGCGTACGTCGGTCGACGGCGACAGGTGGGGCAGGCCCACGAGCGGGGTGCGTCCCAGGGAGTCCAGCAGTGAGTCGAAGCGCACGAGTGCTGGGTCAGCCCCCGGCCACCGCGGGCAGCACGGTCACCGTGTCGCCTTCGCCGACGGGGGTCTCCAACCCGCCGAGGAACCGTACGTCCTCGTCGTTGACGTAGACGTTGACGAAGCGGCGGAGCCCGGGGCCCTCGACCAGCCGATCGCGCAACCCCGGGTGCCGTCCCTCCAGGTCGGCGAGCAGCTCACCCAGCGTCCCCCCGCTGCCCGGCACCGTCTTCTGGCCCTCCGTGTGACCTCGCATGATCGTCGGGATCTGAACCTCGATGCTCACTGGCGACTTCCCTTCCGGTTCTGCGCGGCCGGCGTCGCCGGTCGTTCGCTGCTATGCCGTCGGGTGGTCCAACACCGCAACCACCCTGACCTCTTCCTCCGTGACGCGGCCCTCGACGATGCGGAAGGAGCGAAACTCTGTGGTGTCGACCGCGCGGGTGGAAACCA
>JBBSMJ010000077.1:0-6502 GCA_038233235.1 Actinomycetes bacterium
AGGGACAGCGCACCCACCACCGCGGCGATCCCGACGAGCGGCCAGTGGCGGGCGGCCCCGCGCAGCGCGGACAACTGCTTGGTGCCCAGCGCCGACAGCCATGCCCCGGCGGCGAGGAACAGCAGCGCCTTGGTCGCGGCGTGCGCGACCAGGTGGGCGGCACCGCCGGCGACTGCCGTCAGCCCCGCGGCGAGGACGACGAAACCGAGCTGGGCGGCCGTGGATGCGGCGAGCAACTGCTTGAGGTCGCGCTGGGCCACCGCGACAGCCCCGAGCAGCAGCGCGGTCGACGCCCCGATCCACGCCGCCGCCGGGGCCGCCCAGCCGCTCGCCTCGAGCAGCGGCGCCGTACGGAGCAGCAGGTAGCCGCCCATGGCCACCATCGCGGCCGAGTGCAACAGCGCGCTCACCGGGCTCGGCCCCTCCATCGCACGGGACAGCCAAAAGGAGAAGGGCAACTGCGCCGCCTTCCCCAGCGCGGCAACGAGCACGCCGGCCGCGAGGACGTGCCGCCAACCAGGGCCGGCGTCGGGAAGGTCTGCAAGGGCCAGTCCGGCGCCTCCGGCCAGCGCAGCTGCCGCCGCGGCGTACAGCCCCAGGTCGGCAGCGCGGGTGGTGAGGAAGGCGGTCGCCCCCGCCGTGACCCGCGAGTCGTCGCGCCACCAGAAGCCGATCAGGGCGTACGACGTCGCGCCCATCACTTCCCAGGCGAGCAGCAGCGCCGGCAGGGTCGTCGCCGTAGCGGTCACGGCGACAGCGGCGACGAAGAGCAGCATCAGCCCGAAGAACCGCGCCCGCGACGAGTCGATGTCGCCCGCGGCGAAGACGAGAACGAGCAGGGCGACCGCAGCGACGGTCGGGACGACGAGTGCGGACAGCGGATCGACCGCGAGCCCGAACGGCGTGCCGGCGACGAACGGCACCGACACCGTGGGTTGCCCGATCGCCACGACGACGGCGAGTACGAGTTCGACGCCGCTGGTGGCCAGGGCAACCGGGACGGCGACTCGCTCCACTCGTCGACCGGCCAGGCACAGCACGGCACCGACGACGGCGGGCACCGCGACGAGCAGCCACAGCGCGACCCCGTCCGCCGAGTTGCCGAGCAGGTCGCTCACCGGGAGAGATCCGCGGCCATGTCGGTCATGTCCGCGCCGCGCGAGCGGTGCAGCAGCGTGGCAACGGCGAAACCCATCGCCATCTCGACGGTCATCGCGGCGATGACGACGAGCAGCAGCACCTGGCCGGTCGGGGCGGGGGCGAGAAACCACCAGCAGGCGGCCGCGGCGAGGATGACCCCGTTGAGCATCAGCTCCAGGCCCATCATCACCATGACGACGACCTGTTGGGACAGTGCGCCGTACAAGCCGACGCTGAACAACGCCGCCGCCACGACGAGTACCGCCTCGAGTGTCACCGGCCGACCCCCCCGGGCTGCGGGTCGTCGGCCGGCCGGCGACCGAGGTCGTCGCCGAGTCGGTCGTAGCGGCCGCGGGGTGCGGCGAGCACGATGCCGGCGATGATCGTCGCGACCATGACCGGGCTGATCGTCATCATGACGAGCATCTTCGAGCCCATGATCGCCTCACCCAGGGCGGCTGTCGTGTCTCCCGACGGGGCGCCGCGGCGGCTCGGCCACGGCACGAGCAGCGCACCCCCGGCGAGGACGACGAAGGCAACGACGGCAGCGCCGATTGCCCGGCGCTTGTCGTGCACCATGTCCATCGGCATCAGCGCCGGGTTCATGCCCATGAACATGATCATGTAGACGGCCATGATCGCCATCTCCATCACCATCATGAGGACGGTGATGATCCCGACGTAGTGCAGATCGACGATCAGCAGCGCGGCCCCGACGGCGACAAAGGAGACGGCGAGGGCGTACGTCGCGCGGGCCATGGAGTCGACGCGGAACACCGCGATTCCCGCGGCCACCGCAACGACGCCGAGCGCCCAGAACACTGCCCCCTCGACCACCGGTCAGCTCCTCGCGACGACGATGACGGACACGACCAGCACCTGCAGCAGGACCGCGGGCAACAGCACCAGCCACCCGGCCTCGACGAACCGATCGGGGCGCAGTGCAGGCAGCCGGCGGCGCAGCGCCACGAACGCAGCAAGGAGCAGCAGGGTCTTGACGAGTACCCACACCGGGGCGGGAAGCAGCGGACCCGCCCCACCGCCGAGGAACAGCGGTACGGCGAACGCCGCCCCAGCCGCGAGCAGGGCATAGCGACCGGCGAGCAGCAGCAGCCGGTCCACCCCTGACGTCTCGGCGAGGACACCGCCCCCGATGTCACTGCCGGCGGCCGGAGCGAACGGCCCCCAGACCGAGAACGCGACGACGCTCAGGCAGTAGACGGCAAAAGCCACCGGCATCCACACCGCGAACCACAGTCCGTGCTGGGCGGCCACGACGTCGGCGACGCGCAAGCTGCGTGCCGCCACCGCCGGCGCGGTGAGCGCGAACATGAGCGGCAGCTCGTAGGCGAGGGCTTGGGCCAGGAAGCGGTAGCCGCCGACGAGGGAGTACGCAGAGTTCGCGCCCCACCCCGCGAGCCAGACCACCGCCCAGACAACGACGTCCATGGCGTTGAACCAGACGATTCCCACCGCCAGGTCAGCAAGCGTCCACGACCCCAGCGGTACGACGACGACCATGAGCAGCGCGACGACGAGCAGCCCCCCACCGCCGGTCCGCCACAGCGGCCCGTCGGCCGCGACCGTCGTACGTCGCCGCTGGCGCATCAGCCGCGCCGTCTCCGCGAGCGGCATCCGGGCACCGGCGCGCGCGCCACCACCGGCAGATCGGGCGGCGAGGGCGCCATCGAAGGATGCCGCAGCGACCGCGAAGACTCCCACCAAGAGGGCGGCGACGAGCGCCCACGCCCCGGACACAGTGGTGACGGCGACGTCAGGCACGGACGGCCTCCCGTCGTACGCCGACCGTGTCGGGGTCGAAGCTGGCGACGATCAAGCGGGCCGCGGCGACGTCGAGCCCCCGGACGAGGGTCGGCAGGGCTGCGCGGGTCGCCGCCGCGCGGTCCTCGTCAGCGGTGGCCTCGCCGCGGAGGTCGGCCCGGGACTGCCGGAGCATGGCGACCAGTCGGTCGTGGACGTCCCCGCGCGCGCTCTCGGGCAGCCCGCGCGCGGCCACTGCGGCGCCGTCGACGCAGCCGAGCCCGCGCAGCATCCACCGCAGCGTCAAGGAGCGAGTGACCCGGGACGCGAGCCGGTCGAGCTGCCGCGCCGCGTCGTCCCGGTCACCCCCGTCGAGCAGGACATCCCGCGTACGACGAGCCGCCGCCGCGGCGTCGTCCCATCCGGCGATCGCCAACAGCCGAGCCGCGCCGTCACAGCGGCGGGCCGCCCGTCGCTCATCGGCTGGCGCCGAGAGAGCCGGTGACGGGGCGGCGGGGCCGAGCACCTCGACCTGCGCTTCGGTGACCACGTCGCCCTGCAGGGAGCAGCGCAGCACCAGACCCGCCGGCCAGTGGGGGAGTACCGGTCCGAGCGGTACGTGCAGCACGTCCATCTCCAGGCCGTCGCGGTCCTCGCCGCCGCTGGCGAGCGGGATGCCGCCCGGCGCCATCTCCATGTCGCCGTGGTCCATGTCGCCGTGGTCCATGTCCCCGCGGTCCGCGCCCCCGGCGGGCTCCCGCGCGCGGTCTCCGGCGTCCCGGCGCTGATGCTGGTCGTCGCGCAGCGCCAGCGCCGTTTCGTCGAGGGCGGCTCCCACCTCGTCGGTGTGGAGCGCTGTGGCTCGGGCTCGCGGCCCGGGCAGTTGCTCCCACACCCGGTCGACGACCGCGCTCAGTTGCTCGCCCGGGTCCCCGCAGACGACGATCACATCGGCGTCGGCCGGGGAGAGCGCCGTACGCCAGCCGCGCGCGGTGAGCGCGCGCTCCACCGCTGCCCTCGTCTCCCACCATCCGGGAACCTCGACAACGAGCACATGCGCGCCGCTGACGGCGTACGCCGCGAGGCGCCCACTCAGACCCACCGCAGCGCGCCTTCCCGCCATGCCCACACCACGGCGACCAGGAGCACGCCGAGGAAGAGGAACATCTCGATGACCGCGGACGCGCCCACCTCGGCGACCACCACGGCCCATGGGTACATGAAGAGCATCTCCACGTCGAAGGCGAGGAAGATCAGCGTCAGCGGGTACCAGCGGGCGTGGAAGCGGGACAGTGCGTGCTCCTGCGGTGCCCATCCCGACAGGAACGGCAACGCCGTGACTGGATCCGCCGCGATCGCGCTCGCCCGGTGGACCAGGTAGAGACCACCGATCCCGACAAGCGCCACCGCGAGCATCGACACAGCACCCAGGTACGCCGACACGCTCCCAGCTCCCGTCCGTGTGATGTGTTCTGCCGAACCCGCCGGCCGAGCGCCGGGGACTGCTCAGCCGAGCGCTGACAACAGCTCGCGACAGGCCTGCTCACAGCGCTGACACGACTCGGCGCAGATCCGGCAGTGTTCGTGCATCTCCGCGTGCTGGCTGCATTCGTCACCGCAGGCCTTGCACGCGGTCGCGCAGTTCTCCAAGACGGATCGGGTCAGCTGCGCGTCGTACCCGGTGTGCCGCGAGAGCACCCGGCCGGTGGCGCCGCAGACGTCCGCGCAGTCGAGGTTCGTGCGGATGCACTTCGTCAGCTCGGCAACCATGTCCTCGCTGAGACACGCGTCGGCGCAGGCGGTGCAGGCCTGGGCGCACTCGAAGCAGGCTTCGATGCACGCCGCGAGCTTCTCCGCGTCCACTCCACCGAGGTCTTTCGGATAGGTCTCTAGCAGCTGGCTGGCCTGGGTCATGACGGTCCTTTCTCTCCGCTGGGGTGCTGGGGCATATTGCCTCCGGGAGGAACACCCGCGATGCGAAGACGCTATACCCGTACGGTTACACGGGTAACAGTATTCCCGGGAGAGGAGGGAGTCGATGAGCCACCCACACCCCGTCGACCCCGATCGGGTCGCCCGTGCCCGTGCCCGGCTGCCCGGCCGGGACGAGGCGGCGCGGCTCACCAGCGTTCTCACCTTGATTGCCGACCCCACCCGGTCCCGCGTCCTCTACGCGCTGGACGTCGTCGAGGAACTGTGTGTCGGCGACCTGGCGCTCGCGCTGGAGGCCAGCGAGGACGCCATCGGCTACGCCCTGCGCGTGCTGCGCACCGCGGGCCTGGTCACCAATCGCAAAGAGGGCCGGGTCGTGTTCTACCGGCTCGCGGAGGGGTTCCCGCAGCCGCTGCGGGAGCACTGCCTGCGGCGACTCGTCGAGCTCTCCGAGCTGCCCCGCGGTACCGCCCACGAGGCTTCCCTCGAGCCGTAAGGATTCGGGGTACCAGCGGATCGTTCGTCACTGGCAGGGTAGGGGCGTCGCAACGACTACCAGGAGGTTGTCATGAGTGAACAGCCAGTCGAGGGTTCCCCCGAGCCGGTCGGCGCGTCGGACGTCGAGGAGGATGCGGTGCGCTCCGGGGCCAAGGACGATCTGGGCGATGTAGAGACCGGGATGACGCGGGACACCGACGCCGTCCCGGTGGGTCAGGAGGACGCCGCGGAAGATGCCAAAGCTTCGGGAGCCGATCCCGACGCCGTCGTGTAACGGCCCGCCCGATGTCCGCACCTGAGTCCGCCGAGTCCCCCGAGGGCGACGGAGCGGCTAGCCAGTCCGCCGGAGCGGCTAGCCAGTCCACTGCCGGGCTGCTCGGCATCTACCTCAACGACCATCTCGCTGGCGCGACGGGCGGTATGGAGCTGGCGCGCCGCGCCGCGGGCGAGCAGCGCGGCTCCCCGGCGGGTGAGGTGCTGGAGCGCTACGCCGCCGAGATCGCCAAAGACCGCGAGGCGCTGCTGGACATGATGCACGCGCTCGATGTCCCGGTCCGCCGCTACAAGGTGGTCGCGGGGTGGGCGGGGGAGAAGCTGGGCCGGCTGAAGCCGAACGGCACGCTGTTCGAGCGGTCCCCACTGAGCTCACTGGTCGAGTTGGAGGCCCTGCGTCTCGGGGTGGAGGGGAAGGTGTGCGGGTGGCGCATCCTCCGCAGGGTCGCCGAGCACGACAACCGGCTCGACGCGAACCGCCTCGAGGACCTGCTCAGCCGGGCAAAGGAGCAGGCGGAAACCCTGGAGGAACTTCGGGCGGGTACCGCCGCCAAGCTCTTCGGCAGCAGGTAGCGGTGGGTCAGCCGCTGGAGTACGTCGACTGCTGGTGACGCACTTGCCGGTAGCTGATCCACGTGGTGGTGAGCAGCACGACGCCGCCGATGATCAGGCCGGTGCCCGTCCACGGGCTTGCCAGCGGTAGGTCAGGCGCCAGGAACGCGAGGATCCCGAGCCCGACGAGTCCCAGGGCGAAGAGCACGGTGCCCGCCGTACGCAGCGGGCTGGCCACTGCGGTCTGCTGCGCCTCCTGCGCCTTGGCCCGGGTACGGGCGAGGAGGCGCCGCGCCCAGGCGTACTCGGTGGCCAGGATGGCCAGCCCGACCGCGACGATGAGCAG
>JBBSMJ010000078.1:0-6450 GCA_038233235.1 Actinomycetes bacterium
AGGCGATCGGCCATCAGCATGGCGCGAACCAAGTTGATGTTGTCGATGCTTTCCCCCCACGCGTCCCCGAGCTCACGGTCGATCGCCAGCGCTTCGTGCAGCAGGTCGACGGCACGCTCTGGTGTGCCCTCGTCTACCTCGACCATGGCCAGGTTGCACAGCGCGTTGGCCAGTCGACCTTTCTCCTTCGCGGCGCGCGCCACGGCGATGCTCTCCTCCAGGGTCGCCCGCGCGCTCGCGGATTCGCCCAGGGCACGCTGTACGACGCCCAGGCTGTTGAGTTCCATGGCGATCTTGCTGCGGTCGTCGAGGCGGCGCCAGTACTCAAGGCATCTCAGCAGCGCATCCCGGGCTCGTTCCGCTTCTCCTTGCTGAACGAGCAGCACGCCGAGGCCGTGCAACGCGGTCATCAGCTCACGGCTCTCGCTGCCCTCAGCAGCGCCCACCGCGCGAGAGAGCCACCGCATGCCCTCCGACTGGTACCCACAGACGTACCAGAACCAGCTCAGTGCCTGGCATAGGCGCAGGCCGGTGATCAGTGCCGCTGGGTCGGGGGACCGCTCCCCGCTGGCCTTGGAGAAGGCCCAGGAGAGCGCCGCGCGTAGGTTGTCCATCTCGGCTTCGATGCGATCGCGAGCGCTGAGGTACTCGCCGTGGCGAAGGCGCGGCGCAGCGTCCTCCACGAGAGACAGGTAGTACTCCGCGTGTCTCCGTCGGACGGCTTCGAGTTCACCCTCAGCTGCCAGCTGTTCGCGGGCGTAGCTGGCGATTGTCTGCAGCAGGTGCACCCTCGGCTCACCGTCGTACCCATCGCGGACGCTTGCCAGGCTCGCGTCCACCAAGTCATCCACCTGATCTAGAGAATCCTCGTTCCCTGAGGCGACCGCGGCGACGGCGTCGAGGCCGAAGTCGCCATCGAACACGCCGAGTTGTCGAAAGAACTGCTGCTGCTCCCGAGTCAAGAGTCGATAGCTCCACTCGACAGTGGCGCGCAGTGTCTGTTGCCGGGTTGGCCGGTCCCGCAGCCTGCCCGTTAGCTCGAGGCTCGTATCCAGTCGGGCCAGCACCGCACGCGGACTCAACAACTTGGTTCTCGCCGCGGCCAGTTCGATGGCCAGTGGCAAGCCGTCGAGGCGCCGGCAGATCTCCGCCACATCGGCGCTGTTCTCGGCCGTCAATGCGAAGCTCGGGCGGACCATGCGGGCGCGCTGAACGAAGAGCCGGACGGCGCCAGAACCAGCTGCCTCCTCCGGGCGGTGACCCGCCGGGAGAGTGAGCGGCGGCACGGGATGCTCGTACTCACCCACGAGGTGCAGCGGTCGTCGTGAGGTCGCGACGATGAAGAGTCCAGGTGCGGCACCAAGCAAGTCGCGCACCACATCGCTCGCCGCCGGGAGTTGCTCGAGATTGTCCAGGACTAACAGCGCGCGCCGGGTAGCCATGTACTCGAGGAAGGTCGGAGGAGCGCGACTTTCCCCGGTGACGCCGAGCGCGTCGGCGATCGACGACAACATCACTTCTGCCGACGTTGCCGTTTCCAGTGGGACGAAGTAGACGCCGTCTGGAAAGGCAGCGTCCAAGGACGCGGCGGCGGCGATCCCCAGCCGGGTCTTGCCCGAACCGCCGGGTCCGGTCAGCGTCACTAGCCGCACGCCGGAGCCGGTCAAGAGCTCCTGCAGCTCCTGCAGTTCGCCCTCCCGGCCGACCAGGGACGTGGGTGGTACGGGAAGGTTGGCGCGGGCACCGAGGCTCCTCACCGGGGGGAAGTCCCTGAGCAACCCTTCGGCGACAACCTGGTGCAGCCGCTCGTCCTGCGGCAGGTCCTTGAGGCGGTGCAGGCCGAGGTCGACGAAGGCCACGTCCTCGTGCGCTAGGGCGGCGGCGATGCGCTCCGTCGCGTCGGATACGACGATCTGACCACCGTGCGCACTGGAGGCGACGCGGGCTGCGTGATGGACGTCCATCCCGACGTAGCCGTCCTCGTGCCTCGTCGGCTCCCCGGTGTGCAGTCCGATCCGCACGCGCACTGGCTCTCCTGCCGGCCAGGAGTGCCTGCCCAACTCGCGCTGCACGTGGACGGCAGCGTTCACTGCGTCGCCGACGGAGGTGAAGACGACGAAGAAACTGTCGCCCTCCGTGCCCATCTCGCGCCCTTGCCACTGGGCGAATGCCGCGCGGCAGATAGACCGTTGAGTCGACAGGGCCGAGGCGTACCGGTCGTTGCCCAGCCGATTCAACAAGCTCGTCGAGCCTTCGATGTCGCTGAACAGCAGCGTCAGTGTCCCCGTCGGGAGCGGCGACTCCACGGCCGGATGCTCAATCCTTCGAAGGTGAGCGGTCTTCGCGTCGGTGCGATCCGGCGAGCTGCCGCAGCCGCTCGAGGTCGACAGTCTCGGCGGGGGCGGCAGCCAGGCGTACGGCAGTGACGGCGACCAGCGTCGCGGTGCGTACGCCGCCCTCGAGGAGCGCCCGCTCGCCGAGCACCGCGCCCGGGCCTAGCTGGCCCAGTCGCTCACCGTCGACTTCGGCCGCGAGCACGCCATCGAGGAGAAGCAGAAGCTCGTCACCTGGATCACCCTGGCGGGTGACCATGCCTCCGGCCGGCACCTTCCGAATTTCCGGCTTACGACGATCGCGCATGATGTCGCGCGAGAGTTGCCGCTCCAACTCGCTCTCTGCAGCGGTGACGAGGGCAGGTGAGTCCTGGCGTCCCCACGGCGTACGCGCCCCGAAGGAATGGGACACCCACGCCGATTGGGCGGTGACGCCGCTCTTCAGCGAAAGCTTGCCGTCCGGTCCGTAGACCCAGTGCCGCGGGAAAGCGCTGGCGCCAGCCAGTTCAACCTCGGACCGCCCGTCGGTGTAGATCGTCAGGGCGAGGGTGGTCCACACGATCGGCGCCTGCCACTGCACGAACGGCGGATGTGGCACAGGGCGGGGCAGCGGCACCCCGGTGCGTCCGCCCACTGTCTGCACGAAGCGCACGCGGTCGGCGCCCTGTTCCGGCTCCGGGTGCAGGACGGGGAGTGAGTAGGCACGAAACGTCGCCCCTAGTTGAGCAACCCGGACGGTGGTCGAGCCCATGACGAGACCGGATTCCTCACCACGGCCGGCGGATACGACCTGGTCGTCGTCGACTTCGATCCAGCAGCTGAGCACGTTGGCGAAGCGGAACCGGTCCTCCGCGCACAACCGGTGAAGCTCCTCGACACTTCGCACGCTGTCGGGCGGTGGGGGGTCGTAGTGGCCGAGGCCTACGTCGAATCCGCGACGGAGTGGACCCGAGATGGACTCAGAAGGGATCCATGACACTGAGCGCACTGTCGCGTGGTGCCGCATGACTGCCTCCAGCTCACTCGCGATCAACGGTCGCGGCAGCCCCGCGAGAAGTCCGCCGGACTCGCGACACAGCGAAGATAGACCTGTACCCCCCCTGGATGACACCCTCATTGTCACTTCGATGTGCCGACGCTCGATCGTGGACAGGCGACCGGATGAGCCCTACCGCTGCGCGACGACGTGATGCCGTCATCGTGGGATCGGGTCCCAACGGATTGGTGGCAGCGGTGCTGCTCGCCGAGGCGGGTTGGAGCGTCGTCGTACGCGAAGCCGCCGACGAGCCCGGAGGGGGGCTCCGGACGGCGGAACTCACCGTTCCTGGATTTCGCCACGATGTCTGCTCCAGCGTGCACCCGTTGGCGCTTGCCTCCCCCGCGCTGCGCGGGCTGCTCGACCAAGTCACCTGGTGCGAGCCGGAGTTCGCGCTGGCGCACCCCCTCGACGGTGGGCGGGCGGCGATTCTCGAGCGCTCGCTGGACGCTACCTGCGCGCGGATGGGGCCGGACAGGCGGAGATGGCGCGCGCTCATGGCGCCGCTACTCCGGGGAGCCGGCGGTCTGGTCGACAGCCTGCTCTCGCCGCGTTCGCTACCGCGGGCCTCGCCCGTGGCGCTGGCCGAGTTCGCAGCTGTGGGCGGGCTGCCGGCGACGGTGCTGGCTCGCTTGCTGCAGGGCGAGGAGACGCGCGCCTTGTACGCCGGCTGCGCGGCGCACTCGGTCCTGGATCTCGGCGCGCCGGTCTCGGGCGGGGTTGGGTTGCTCCTCGCCCTGCTGGGCCATCACGTGGGTTGGCCGGTCGCTCGCGGCGGTTCGTCGTCGCTCACCGACGCGCTGGTAAGCCGGCTGCAGGCTGCCGGGGGGGTCGTGGAGTGCGGACGGCGGGTGTCGGATCTGGCGGAGCTGCCTCCGGCTCGGGTCGTACTCCTCGACCTCACACCGCGCCAGGTCGTCGCAGTAGCGGGAGGCATGCTTCCTTCGGCGTACGCAAGGAGGTTGTCGCGCTATCGCTACGGGGCCGGGGTCTTCAAGGTCGACTGGGCGTTGGACGGGCCGGTGCCGTGGACCAACCCTGATGTTGGTCGGGCCGGAACCGTCCACCTCGGTGGCAGCTTCGCCGAGGTTGCTGCGGCCGAACGCACCGTTGCGCGGGGCGGCCACCCCGACCGGCCGTTCGTGCTGTTCGTGCAGGCCACGGTGGCGGACCGCACCCGAGCTCCGGACGGTCAGCACACCGGGTGGGCGTACTGTCATGTCCCCAACGGTTCGACCGTCGACATGACGGAGGCGCTCGAGCGGCAGGTGCAGCGTTTCGCGCCGGACTTCCGCGACCGCATCCTGGCTCGCCACGTCATGTTTCCTGCGCAAGTCGAGGCACACAACGCCAACAACGTCGGTGGGGACATCGGCGGCGGGATTGCTGACCTTCGCCAGTTCCTTGCCCGGCCGGTCGCCGCGGCGCAGCCCTGGCGTACGCCGGTGCCGGGCCTCTACCTCTGCTCCTCCTCGACGCCCCCCGGCGGCGGTGTGCACGGGATGGGTGGGTGGCACGCCGCTCGGCTCGCCCTCCACGACGCCGCGAAGGGCTGACCCCTCCAAGGTGCGCCGGCGTGTGCTCGGGCCGTGGTTGCTTCTCCGCTGACGCATGGTGGATGACTTGTTAGGCAGATGTCGTCACGGGTGACGACATACGCCTAACAGGTCCGTACTGGCCAGACTTCGTCATCGCAGCGCAGTCAGTCGGTGAAACGAGACGCGGTACGTCGCCTGCGGTCGACCGTGACGTCGAAGACGTCGGGCCGGCCGTAGTGACCAGTGGGGTCGAAGTTCTGCCGTTCGGCGCGGACGGACTCGAGGTCGATGTCGGCCACTACGAGCCTTTCCTCGTCGAGGACCGGCTCGATGGCCCAGCGACCGTCGGGCGCGGCCAGCGCCGAGCCGCCACGGCAGTAGTCGACGACTCCTGACTCCGCGAGCTCCGCGCGCAGCGGGAAGTCGCTCGGCACGTCGCTGAGCGATATCAGCCCGCACGCCGCCAGCGACCACACCCGTCCTTCGAGTGCGATGAAGCGGGTGATGTCGACGGTGTTGCGCGGGTTGCCGGGCCACACGCTGACGTGCAGGTCCTCCCCGCCGGCGTACAGGGCGTGCCGCGCCTGCGGCATCCAGTTCTCCCAACAGTTGAGACCGCCAACCCTTGCCGTCCCGACTTGATGTGTACGCAGACCATGTCCGTCTCCCATGCCCCACACGAGTCGCTCCTCGTAGGTCGGCATCAACTTGCGGTGCGCGCTGACCACACCGGCGAGGGGGTCGATCGCGAAGAGGGTGCAGAAGATGGTGCCGCGTGCCGTACCGTCGCCGCGTTCGGTTGCGCCGAGGTAGACGAAGACACCGAGGTCGCGGGCGGCCTCCGTAATGAGTGCGAGCTCAGGTCCGTCGGCGAGGACCGCGGCGTCGAGGTAGGCGGCGTATGCCTTCTTCTGCGCCGGATCGTCGAAACGTGCGCCGCCGGTGAGATGCAGCCAGAACGGGTAGCCGGACAAGAACGTCTCTGGGAAAGCGATGAGATCCACCTGCTGCACCGAAGCATCCTCGAGCCAGGTAACGACCTGTTTGGCGGTGGCGGCGGGATCCAGCCAGACCGGACGTGCCTGGGCGGCGGCGATGCGCACGACGATCCCCCTCCTTCACCCGGCTCAATCGGACTGCACGCCGGCCACCGCAGCGTAGAGGGAACCGTTGCCCCTTGACAGGGTCTTGTGCAGCGCCGCCGCCGGAGGTGTCGTCGTTGCTAGTAGCTGGCGGCGGCGGCGGACGTGGCGAAGATGGCTGCGACTGACGCCGCACAGACAACCAGCGCGGCGATGGCAGTCGCACCTGGACGCCTTCCCCTGGCCCCTACGACGGTCAGGACGATGGCGACGCTGAAGAGAGTTCCCTGAACACCCCACCCGACTTTCAGCCACGTCCCCAACTGACCAGGGTCGCCGCCAACAACGTGACGACCACCGCCAGGCTGATCGCCAACCACATCCACCAGGGGTAGCGCCGGACCTCAGCAGATCCAGCAGGGTGCTGCGGACCGGCCCTCGACCACTGAGCCATCCTCGGC
>JBBSMJ010000079.1:0-6429 GCA_038233235.1 Actinomycetes bacterium
GACCGGGTGGCCGACCCGTCGCAGCGTGACCCAGAAACCGAAACCATCCGCGACCTCGGGCGATCGCTGCGCGACGACGAGCGCTTCGTCCCGGTCCTGCTGCCGGTGGGTGACGGCCTGCTCTGCGGCGTACGCCGCTAGTCCCGCCGCACCCGCCCGGCCCACCCAGCGGGCCCGCCGGACACGCCCAGCGGAGTTGTCAGGCAATCCGTGCGCCCTAGCGCCCGCCCTGCCTGACAAGTCCGGCGTCGGCGTAGCGCTCGAGCCAGCGCAGTAGCAGCCGGGCGCCGAAGCCGGTGCCGCCTTTGGTCAGCTCCTGCTCGTCCTTGTCCGAACGCGCTGGACCAGCGATGTCCAGGTGCGCCCAGGGCAGACCACCGGTGAACTCACGAAGAAATAGGGCGGCGACGATCGATCCACCCTTGACCGAGGGGTCCCGCCCTACCTGGGAGAGGTCGGCGACGGTGGAATCCAGCGCCGGCCGGTAGTCCTCGACCAGTGGCATCCGCCACAGCAGCTCCCCGCTGTCCTCCCCCGCCCGGGTCAGTCCCTCCGCCAGGGCGTCGTCGTTGGCGTAGAGCGCCCCGTGACCACGCCCCAGCCCCATCGAGGCGGCGCCGGTGAGGGTTGCGACATCTACGAGGACGTCCGGGGCCAGCTCGGCGACGGCGTACGCCAGCGCGTCGGCGAGCACCATCCGGCCCTCCGCGTCTGTGTTGACTACCTCCGTGGTGCGCCCGCCGTAGTGGGTGACCACGTCGCCGGGCCGGTACGCCGACCCGGACGGCAGGTTTTCCGCCGCCGCGACGAGCCCGGTGACCCGCGCGGTCACGCCGAGCTCGCGCAACGAGCCCATGGCGGCGATGACCGAGGCGGCTCCGGACATGTCGGTCTTCATCGAGACCATGGCGTCGCGGGACTTCAGCGATAGACCGCCGGAGTCGAACGTGATGCCCTTGCCGACCAGCACGACATGGGGGATCTCGTCCGGTGCGCCGGAGCCGGCTGGTGAGCCCTCGGGCGGTTCGTCCGGGGTGTAGCGCAGCTCCACCAGCCGGGGTGGGCGGGAGGAACCCGATCCGACCGCCACCAACCCCCCGAAGCCGCCGGCAGCCAGCTCGGCCTCGTCGCGCACCGAGATCTCCAGCCCCGCGCGCTCCGCTACCTCCGCGGCGCGCTCGGCGAGCCACTGCGGGGTCTTTTCACCCGGTGGTGTGTTGGCCAGGTCGCGCGCGAGGTGGGTGGCCCTCGCGCCGGCAAGCGCCCGGCCGAACGCATCCCGCACCGCTTCCGCATCACCGGCGATCACGTCGATCCGCTCCACCGGCCCGTGGCGCGGCGATCCGCTCTTGCGGTGGAAGGAGTACGCCCCGAGCGCCAGCCCCTCGACAAAGGCCCGCAGACCATCCGCATCGGCGTCGGCGGCGACGCTCGTCACCATCCGGGTGCGCCCGCGGGCGCGTCGGGCCAGCGCGGCTCCCGCTCGGCGGTACGCCTGCGGCGTGGCGTCCCCCGTGCCCACCAGGAGCACCGCAGCAACGGTGTTGTCCGGTGCGACCACCGGTAGGGAGATGACCTCCCCTACCTCGCCCTTCGCCCGCTCCCGAACAAGATAGGCGGCCAGGTCGAAGCCGAAAGCGCGAAGAACTTCCTCCTCGCCCGCGCCAGGCACCGTCCGGCCGTCGCGCACGTGGATGGGTACGGCGACGGCGTCCGCCTCGACGTCGTCGTCGAGTAGCGGGCCGCCCGTCAGGCTGACGGAGGGAACGGTCATGAGCGAGCCCGGTGCGTTGCCGGTCAGCCCACGGCGGACTTCAGCGCGTCCCCGAGTGCGTTGGCCTCGTCGGCCGACAACTCGACGACGAGACGCCCGCCACCCTCGAGCGGTACGCGCATGACGATGCCCCGCCCCTCTTTGGTGACCTCGAGCGGACCGTCGCCTGTCCGCGGCTTCATGGCCGCCATGCGGTGCCCCTTTCTGCGCGCCCCGGCGGGGCGTGTCCCATGCGCCCCGGCGGGGCGGCCCCGGCGGGGCGGTGTCCATGCGCCCCGGCGGGGCGGTGTTCCCATGCTTGGCTGCGGCCTCGCCGCGAGTGGTGACTGACCAGGGACATTATGCCGCCACGGCGGCCCGAGGACCGCATGCGACGATCTCCGCCGGCCCTGCCGTGCGGCAGGATGAGTGTCCGTGAACGCCCGGTCAGCCCTCTTCGACCTGTACGGCGACCACCTGCGCCCGCGCGGCGGGCGCGCCCCGGTCGCCGCCCTGGTGCGGATGTTGGCGCCGCTGGAGGTGGCGCCTCCCGCCGTACGCACTGCCGTGTCCCGCATGGTCGCCCAGGGATGGCTCGCGCCGGAGCGGCTGCCCGGCGGACCCGGTTACGCCCTGACACCCCGCGCCGTACGCCGCCTCGACGAAGCGGCGGCGCGGATCTACCGCACCCATGCGGGCTGGGACGGGCAGTGGCACCTGGTCGTGACGCCGCGGCTGCCGAGGCGCGCGGCGCGAGAGCGGCTGCGCGCCGGGATGGGCTTCCTCGGCTACGCCCCGATCGACGACAGCACCTGGTTGGGGCCGCGAGACTCCCCCGAGGTCGACGCGTTGTTGGGCACGCAAGGAGCCGCCGCGGAGTGCTTCACTGCCCGCCACGTGGGGGAGTCCCGTCGGCTGGTCGCCAGGGCGTGGGACCTCGACGAGCTGGCCGCGGCGTACGAGGCGTGGATCATCGACGCTGAGCGGCTCGTGCTGGAGAGCGGACCAGCGCCGTCGGACGAGGAAGCGTTCGCCCTGCGCAGCCGGCTGGTGCACGAGTGGCGGAAGTTCCTCTTCCGCGACCCGGGATTGCCGGCGGAGCTGCTGCCGCCCGGCTGGCCCGGCGCGCGGGCGGCGGCGCTCTTCGACGCAGAGGCCACCCGGCTCGCCCCGGCCGCCGCCCGCTTCGTCGAAGGCTGCCTGCCCCCCGCCCCCGAGCCCGCCCCGGGTCCCGCCCATGAGCAGGAGGACAACCACCGTGCCTGAGGTGCTGCGCTACGAGATCGCCGACGCCGTTGCCACCATCACCCTCGACCGGCCCGATGCCCTGAACTCACTCGACACCGCACTCAAGGAGAAGCTGCGCGACGCGGTCCAGGAGGCGGCCGGTAACGAGGCGATCCGGGCGGTGGTGCTCACCGGCGCCGGCCGCGGGTTCTGCGTCGGACAGGACCTGCGCGAGCACACCGGCAACCTCGCCGCCGATCCGGACGGCACGTGGGACACCGTGGCCGATCACTACAGCCCGATCGCCGTCGCCCTGGCCACGATGCCCAAGCCGGTGGTGGCTGCGGTCAACGGAGTGGCCGCGGGAGCAGGCGCCGCGTTCGCCTTCGCCTGTGACTTCCGGGTTGCCGCGGACACCGCCGGGTTCAACCTCGCCTTTACGGCGATCGGCCTGTCGGCAGACTCCGGCTCGTCATGGTCGCTCCCCCGACTCGTCGGACTGGCCAAGGCCAAGGAGTTGCTCATGCTGCCGTCGACCGTGCCGGCGGACGAAGCGTTACGGCTCGGCCTGGTCACCGCGGTGGTGCCTGCCGACCGGGTGCTGGCCGAGGCCACCCAGCTGGCCCGCCGACTGGCTGCCGGACCGACCGTCGCCTACGGCGCGATCCGCCGCGCGCTGGCCTTCTCCGCGGCGCACGGACTGGAGGATTCGCTGGCGTACGAGGGGACGATGATGCGGCTGACCGGTACGACAACCGACCACCGCGACGCGGTCGACGCCTTCACCCGCAAAGAACGCCCCACCTTCCGCGGCTACTGAGCTACCCCGGCGCGCCGGCACCGCGGGCGTGGCAGCCGGCGAGATGGTCGTCGACGAGGCCGCAGGCCTGCATCGCCGCGTACGCCGTGGTGGGGCCGACGAAGCGAAACCCGTGCCGGCGAAGCGCCTTCGCAAGCGCAACCGACTCCGGCGTCGTGGCCGGCACGTCGGCGCTCGTGGTCGGGGCGGCGCGCCCGTCCGGCCCCGGGGCAAAGGACCACACGAGCGCGTCGAGTTCGCCGGGCAGCGCTACCGCGGCCCGCGCGTTGTGCACCGCAGCCTCGATCTTGGCGCGGTTGCGCACGATGGCGGCGTCGGCGAGCAGCCGGCGTACGTCGGCGTCGTCGAAGGCCGCCACGGCCGGGATATGGAAGCCGGCGAAGGCGGTGCGGAAGGCGGCCCGCTTACGCAGGATCGTCAGCCAGGAGAGCCCCGACTGGAAGGCCTCCAGGCACAGCCGCTCGAAGAGCCGGTCGTCGCCGTGGACGGGTCGACCCCACTCCTCGTCGTGGTACGCCTGATAGTCCGGCGCGCTCAGGCCCCACGGGCATCTGCCCAAGCCGTCCGGACCGACCACCACGTTTCCGGCGGTCACCTCTTCGAGGAGGCGGCATCGGCCTCGACGGCGCGGGCGAAGCGGCGCAGCGACAGCTGCACGCCGAGGCGTACGACGGGGCCAGCGACCACCCAGCCCAGCTGGCCGAGCAGTCCGAATGGCGGGTCGACCCATTCCGACCACACCACCCGGCAGCGCCCGCCAGCAGAGTCGCCGATGGTGCCGCCGATGGTGTCGCCGGCCGGCTCCACCTCGAACGCACCGGCGCCACGCAACAGCCGACCGGTGTGCCGCACGACGCAGCGGTGCGGCGGCTGCCACTGGGTGATCACCATGGTGTCGAGGAAACCGAGCCGACCGATCCCGGTCCATCCCTCGATCCCGCCGCCGACACCGACGCCGTCCTGCGCCGTACCGCGCACCCGGGTGCCGAGCATCCACTGGCCCTGGCTCTCCCAGTCGACGAGGCGTTCCCATGTCCGCTCCACCGAAGCGTCGACGTCCTGGACGACCACCAGTTCCGCCACCGTCAGCTCCCCTCTACGGACGGGGCAGATCGGTCAGCCGGGCCGACCGGCCGGCGCGCGTCCAGCCGGGCCATGAGCCGAGCGATGAGGGCGTCGCGCTCCGCCAGCTCGGTGGACACCCGATCGAGCACCGCGTCGACCTCATCCATCCGGTAGCCGCGGACGGTGACCGGCAGCCGTACCTGCTCCAGGTCGGAGGGAATCAGCGGCCGTCCGGACGGCAGCGCGGGGGGCCGGCGGTCGGCGGAAGCCGGGGCCATCGCATCACCGCGACCGAGGGCGACCGCCGCGACGGCGAGCACCAGCGCGACGGCGAGCAGCAGCAGCACGACGTACACCGTCAGCCGCCCTTCAGGCCTCGAGCGGCAGGTCGGCGACGCGCCCGTCGCCCACGTCGCGCGCCAGCCGTCGGGCGGCGTCCGCCTCGACGTCGTCCCGGTCGTCACGGTGGCTGCCGTCGATGATGCGGACGACGTCCTGCACGTCGTCGGTCACCTGGACCAGCCGCAGGTCCGGCGCAGAGATCCGGTTGTGGTCGAGCAGCTGGTCGCGCATCCAGTCGAGCAGCCCCCGCCAGTACGCCGATCCGAAGAGAACCACCGGAAACATGGTGACCTTGCGGGTCTGCACGAGCGTCAGGGCCTCGAAGAGCTCGTCCAATGTGCCGAAGCCGCCCGGGAACACCACGAACGCCTGGGCGTACTTGAGGAACATGGTCTTGCGGACAAAGAAGTAACGGAAGTTGATGCCGACGTCGACCCAGTCGTTGAGCCGCTGCTCGAAGGGCAACTCGATGCCGAGACCGACGGACACGCCCCCGGACTCACTCGCGCCCCGGTTCGCCGCCTCCATGATCCCGGGACCCCCGCCGGTGATCACGCCGTAGCCGGCACCGGTGAGGAGGCGGCCGAGCTCGCGAGCCTGCGCATACAGCGGGTCATCCGGGTGTGTGCGCGCGGAACCGAAGACGCTGACCGCCGGGCCGAGCTCGGCCAGCAACCCGAAGCCCTCGACGAACTCCGACTGGATACGCAGCACCCGCCACGGGTCGGTGTGCACCCAGTCGGACGGGCCGTCGGCGTCGAGCAGCCGCTGGTCGGTCGTGCTGTCCTGCACCTGGCCACGGCGCAGCGTCACCGGCCCGCGCTGCTTCTCCGCCGGCCGATCCGGGTGGATCGAGCGGTCGGCGTCGTCATCGCCCGTGCGGCCGCGCTGAGAAGACATGCGGCCAGGCTAGGCGATGCCGGCGTCCCGTGACGGGCTGCCGAGACCGATCAGCGGCTCCTGGTGAGGCGGTACGCCCGCTGGATCGACTGCCACACCCGGTTGCCCGCGTCGTCAGCGGCGTGCAGCTTCAAGGCGACGAAACCGTCGGTCTGCCCCTTCGGTGGATGCCGCACCGCCACGGTGTAGTCGCCCCCGCCGAGCACAGTGGTGCGACCGAACCGCCATGTGCGACCGCCGTCGAACGACGCCTTGACGCGGAACCGGTGCAGCGGCGAGACGGCGGCTCCGGTCGGCGGTCTGACGGTGACGCCGAAGACGA
>JBBSMJ010000080.1:0-6393 GCA_038233235.1 Actinomycetes bacterium
AAGCCCCCGGCGGGGCGGCCGAGGGAGTGACGGGGGGATCCGCGGGCGGGTCGGTGTCCGTGCTGGCCGCCTTTTACCCGTACGAGTTCGTCGCCGCCCGGGTGGGCGGCGACCACGTCGCCGTGCGCAGCCTCACCGATCTTGGTGTCGAACCGCACGATGTCGAGCTGACGCCCCGGCAGGTCAGGGAGGTTGCCGACGCGGACCTCGTGGTCTACGAAGCAGGTTTCCAGCCCGCCATCGACGACGCCATCAGACAGCTGCAGCCGGCGACGACGCTCGACGCCACCACCGTTGTGCCGCTCGAGGACGGGGGTGACCCGCACCTGTGGCTCGACCCGAGCAAGCTGGCGAAGGTGGCGACGGCGGTCGGCGGCGTGCTCGCGGAGGCGGACCCGGCCCACGCCGACGACTACCGCGCCCACGCCGCCACTCTGGCCGACGAGCTGACGGCGCTCGACCGTGAACTCGCCGACGGGCTGTCCCGATGCGAGCGGCGCGAATTCGTCACCAGCCACGCCGCGTTCGGCTACCTGGCCCGGCGCTACGGGCTAGAACAAGTTCCCATCAGCGGCCTTGCCCCGGAGGCGGAGCCGACCCCCGCCCGGATCAGGGAGGTAGCCACACTCGTCGAGGCGAGAGGGGTCACCACGATCTTCTACGAGACGCTCGTAAGCCCCAAGGTCGCGGAAACCCTGGCCGCTGATCTCGGCGTACGCACTGCCGTGCTCGACCCGGTGGAGGGGCTGGCCGCGGGCAGCTCCGGTGATTACCTGTCGGTGATGCGGGACAACCTCGCGGCGCTGCGTACGGCGAACGGCTGCCGGTGAGCACGCCACCACCCCCGCGGCGTCGCGCGTGACCCCGGCCGTGGTGGCCACGGACGGGGCGCGGGTGAATGTCGCGGGTCGCGCTGTCCTCGACGAGGTGACCATGACCGTGCGGGCCGCCGAGGTGGTGGCGCTGCTCGGTCCCAACGGCTCGGGGAAATCGACGCTGGTCCGCGCCCTCATGGGGCTGCTGCCGCTGGCGAGCGGGACGGTGAGCCTCTTCGGCACCCCGGTCGACCGGTTCCGGCAGTGGTCGCGGGTGGGCTATGTGCCGCAGCGGGTCACCGCGGCTGGCGGCGTACCAGCGACGGTCCGCGAGGTGGTCATCTCCGGCCGGCTGTCCCTGTCCCCGTGGTGGCGGCCGTTGGGCCGAGTCGACCGGATCGCGGTCGACGCCGCGCTGGAGACGGTGGGACTGGGGGAGCGAGCCGGGGAATCGGTGGCCCGCCTGTCCGGGGGCCAGCAGCAGCGGGTGCTCATGGCGCGGGCGCTGGCCGGAGAGCCGGAGCTGCTGGTGCTCGACGAGCCGATGGCTGGGGTGGACCTGCCCAGCCAGGACGCCTTCGCGCAGACCCTTGTCGGCCTGGTGGGGGCGGGCACGACGGTCCTGCTGGTGGCGCACGAGCTGGGCCCTTTCGAACCCTTCGTCCGGCGGGCGGTGGTGTTGCGGGCGGGTCGGATCGTGTACGACGGCGTGCCGCCACCCGCGTCCGGGCATCACGCCCACCCTGACCACGACCACGTGCACCCGCATGCGCCGTACGAGTCCGAAGCGGGATGGCTGACCCGATGATGGAGCTGCTGTCCTACCCCTTCATGCAGCGGGCGCTGGTGGCGGCGGTGCTGGTGGGGCTCACCGCGCCGTCGGTCGGCATCTACCTGGTTCAGCGGCGGATGGCGCTCATGGGGGACGGGATCGGTCACGTCGCGCTGACCGGGGTGGCGGTCGGTCTGCTCACCGGCACCTCTCCCGTCTACACGGCGGTCGTCGTAGCGGCGCTGGGTGCGGTGGCCATCGAGCTGATCCGGGAGCGGGGGCGTACGTCGGGCGATGTGGCGCTGGCCCTGCTGTTCTATGGCGGGATCGCGGGCGGCGTACTGCTCGTCGGGCTGTCCGATTCCGGGTCGACCGGCAGTCTCACGGCCTACCTCTTCGGCCAGCTCACGTCGGTGTCCGGCAGTGACCTCGCGGTGATCGCCGTCCTCGCCGTCGTGGTGTTGCTGGTCACCGTCGGCTTGCAGCCGCGGCTCTTCGCGGTCTGCCAGGACGAGGAGTACGCCCGCGCCGCCGGCCTGCGCGTGAGGGCGCTCAACATCCTGCTGGCGGTAGTGGCGGCGGTGACCGTCACGGTGGCGCTTCGCGTGGTCGGCGTACTGCTCGTCTCGGCGCTGATGGTGGTGCCAGTCGCCGCCGCGCAGCAGCTGGCGCGCGGGTTCCGCGCCACCTTTGCTCTCGCCCTCACCCTCGGCGTCGTCTTCTGCAGCAGTGGGGTGGTGGTGTCCTACTACGCCGACACGGCGTCGGGGGCGACCATCGTGGTCGTGGCGATCGGCGGCTTCCTGCTCGCCACCCTGCTGGCGACACTCCTGGGCAGGGTTCGCGGGCACCGCGGTCTGGTGGACTCGCCGCAGCCGGACGACCTGGCGCTGGATCGCTGATCGGATCGACCACAATGTCCGAATCATGCGGGTGAGACGGGGGTCGCAGGTGGCCGAGGTGGGGTCAGGAATCGCGGGGCGGACGACCAGGCAACGGGCAGCCGTGTCGGCGCTGCTGGACTCCGTCGAGGACTTTCGCAGCGCTCAGGAGCTGCACGACCTGCTGCGCCGGCGCGGGGACAACGTGGGACTTGCCACGGTCTACCGCACGTTGCAGGCCTTCGCCGACGCGGACCTGGTCGATGTGCTGCGGACAGCTGACGGGGAGGCGGTCTACCGCCGCTGCAGCCGTGGGCACCACCACCACTTGGTCTGCCGGAAGTGTGGACGGACGGTCGAGGTGGAGGGGCCGGCGGTCGAGCGCTGGGCGCAGACGGTCGCCGACCAGCACGGCTTCGTTCAGGTGGCGCACACCGTCGAGGTGTTCGGCACCTGCCCCGGGTGCGCCGGGGGGACGCCCTAGCAGTTCTAGCCCGCCGGCTCCTCCATGCCGAGGGCGAACGCCGCCTCCAGGTCGTGTTTGGTGTAGGTGCGGAAGGCGATGTGGGTTCGCGTACCCGAGACGCCTTGTACCTTGTTCAGCCGATCGGCGATGACATCGGCAAGCTGATCGTGCTCTCGTACGCGCACCATGGCGATCAGGTCGACGTCGCCGGTCACGGAGTAGACCTCGGTGACCCCGTCGAGTTCGGCGAGCGCCTCGGCTACCTCGGGGATGCGGTCCACGTCCGCCTGCACCAGCACGATTGCGGTAATCATGGCGCCTCCGCTGGGTCGACCGCTCGTTGCGGCGGAGCGTAGTCGTAGGGGCCAGTGGTCGCGGTCAGCGGCGATACGGGTCGTGCGGAACGTACGGGTCGTAGGGAGAGCCGGGCTGGGCCGGCGGGGGCGGTCGGCGGCCCAGCCCGAGCAGCGCCAGCGCGAACCCGGCGGCGAAGCCGGCCACGTGCGCGACATAGGCGACGTCCGCCGACGCGGCGAGGCCGGTGCCTTGGGCGTACAGCCACTGGATGACGAACCACATCCCGAGGACCAGCCAGGCGGGCAACCGAACGGGCAGGAAGAACAGGAAGGGCACCAGGCTGGTCACCCTCGCCCGGGGAAAGCGCACCAGGTAGGCCCCGAGCACACCCGCGATCGCGCCGGAGGCGCCGACGAGCGTCTCCTCCGAGCCGACGTTGAGCACCGCGTAGGCGTAGGTCGCCACATAGCCGCAGCCGAGGTAGAAGGCGGCGTAACGCAGCCGGCCCAACCTGTCCTCGATGTTGTTGCCGAACACCCACAAAAACAGCATGTTGCCGATGAGGTGCAACCAGCCGCCGTGCAGGAACATCGCGGTGAGCACCGACACCTCGGGCACCTTGGTGTAGTCCGGCAGCGTGCGCCGGCAGGCGACCCCACCGGGCACTTCCCTCCCCTCGGCGGCCGTGGTCACCGGCAGCTGCTCGCTGCTGAGCAGCTCCTCCGGGATGGCGCCCCAATGCCGGTAGTAGGCGTCTTGCGCGCACAGCTGGTCAGGTCCCGCTGCTCGCAGCGCCCCGGCCACCGCTGGCCCGGTGAGGAAGACCACCACGTTGACGAGCAGGAACAGCCAGGTGACCACTGGGCGCCGGTGCACGGGGTTCTCGTCGTGCACCGGGATCACCACGTCGCCCATCCTCCCTGACACCGAGGCCTCGCCAACTGGTCGCACCGGCTCCAGTGGCGGCACGGCCCGGGTCAGCGGGCAGGCTGGTGCAGCGGATGGAGACGTCGCCGGTCGTCGAGGACGGTGAGCGCGGTTCGCCCGTCGTACGCCGCTGCTGCCCACCCGAGCAATCCACCGGCGCCGCGGACTGGACTTGCCCACTGACCGTCGATGTCGACCAGCCGGGTGCCCGGCTGCTCCATCCACCGCAGCACGCACTCAGTCTCCTCGGCGTGTGCCGCCGGCAGCGGCCCCGGCCCGGGGATGACGGCCTGCGCGGTGGCGAGGAGCGCGTCGACGTAGGGACGCGGCGGCACACCTGGAGGTGCCCGCCCCGCCGCGGCCAGCCGACCGTGCCGCACCACCGCGAGGTCCCAACCCCCGTCCGGCCCGGCATGCGCCGCCACGATTTGCGCGCAGCCGCTCACGGCGGCCAGGCGTTGTAGGCGCGCCGCCCCCCGCACAAAGGCGAGCATCCGGTCACGGTGCGCGGCCGCCTCCTCGTAGCGGTGCATGGTGCTGAGCCGGGTGATGCGCCCGCGCACGGCGGCTACCAGCGGGCGCGGGTCCTCGAGCATCGCTCGGCGTACGGCGGCGACGTGAAGGGCGTAGTCCTGCGGAGTTTCCGCGCCTTCACAGGGGGCGCCGCAGCGCCCTATGCCGGCGAGCGCGCATGCCGGTCGCACCCGGTTCACGGACAGCGGCTGGGTGCATTGGCGGAGGCGGAACGCCTCGTGCACCGCTGCCGCGGCGCGCTCGGCCGCACGGGCGGAGCCGAACGGCCCCAGGTAAGTGGCTCCGTCATCGCGCACCCGGCGCACCGTGGACAGCCGCGGGAACACCTCCCTGGTGAGCTTGATCCACACGGCCTTCTCCGGGAAGCGCGACCGCCGGTTGTAGCGCGGCTTGTGTTCGGCGATGAGCCGCAGCTCGCGGACCTCCGCCTCGAGGGCGGTCGCACAGGTCACCGGGACGACCTCCTCGGCCAGGGCCACCATCTCCGCCATCCGGGTGCGCATCTCGGTGGCGGTGAAGTAGGAACGCACCCGGGTGCGCAGGTCGGTGGACTTGCCGACGTAGAGGACGCGGCCGCGGGCGTCCTTGAACAGGTAGACCCCCGGCGCGTGCGGCAGGGCCTCCGCGAGGTGACGTTTGCGCCGTTGGGCCGGGGTCACCCGGGAGGAGAAGGTGGCCAGCTCCTCCAAGGAGTGCACCCCGAGGTTGCCGACCCGCTCGATGAGCCCATGCAGCACGTCGACCGTCGCGCGGGCATCGTCGAGTGCTCGGTGACACGGTCGGGTCGACGCGTGGAAAACTCGGGCGAGCGTGGCAAGCCGGCAATCGGGGGCGTCGTCACGGGTGAGCGCACGCCGCGCCAGTCGTGCGGTGTCGATGACGGGGAACGCCGGCCAGGCGTGTCCGGTGGCCGCCGCGGCGGCCTTCAGGAAGCCCACGTCGAACGGCGCGTTGTGCGCTACCAGCACCCCGCCACGGGCAAACTCGAGGAACGCGGGCAGCACCGTGTCGATCCGCGGCGACCGAGCCACCATCGCGTCGGTGATGCCGGTCAGCACGGCGATGAACGGCGGGATGTGCTCCCCAGGATTGACCAAGGTCTGGAACTCGCCGACGATCTCGCCGCCGCGGACCTTGACCGCGCCCACTTCCGTGATAGCGCTGGAGTGTGGCGAGCCGCCCGTCGTCTCCAAGTCGACCACGACGAACGTCACCTCTCGCAGCGGCGTGCCCAGCTCGTCGAAGGTGCCCTGAGCGGAGCGCGGGGAGCCGGCGCACCGAACGGCAGTTGTCATGCTCACGGCAGCGGACCGTACGCAGCACCACCGACAATTTCGGCGACTCGTTCCGTGGTGCTTGTCGCTAACCTCCGAGCGCGCCGGTGAGGCCGCGGACGGTGAGTACGACGCCCACGACGAGAACGACGCTGCCGGTCAGCACTGGCAGTCGATCGAGGGCTACGGCGAGCGGCCCGGGCAGGCCGCTGGTGCGCCGCCGCCGTTCGAGGTGCCGCCGGGTACGGAGCACGAGTAATCCGGCGGCGGTCAGGGTCGCGGCCATGCCGAGGCCGAACGCGAGGACGAGCAGGACGCCGAACCAGGGCCGGCCCAAGCCGACAGCGCCCAGCAGGACGACGACGGCCGTGGGGCTAGGGAGCAGGCCACCCGCCACCCCAATGGCGATCAGTCCCGAGCGGGAGGT
>JBBSMJ010000081.1:0-6369 GCA_038233235.1 Actinomycetes bacterium
AGTGCGCGAGTTCAGTGTTCCGGCTCTGGTCGAGCGTCCCGCGGCAAGGAACCTCGCTGCGCTCGTCACCAAGAACGCCGAGGAGGCGCCCGACGAGCAGATCTTCGCGCGCAACGTCGCAGGGGAGTGGACCTACGTCACTGCCGCCGAGTTCGCTGCGCAGGTGAGCGCCGTCGCCAAGGGACTGCACGCCGCCGGCGTGGAGGTGGGCGACCGAGTGGGGCTGCTTTCTCGCACCCGCTACGAGTGGACTCTCGCCGACTTCGCCATCTGGACCGTGGGGGCCGTGACCGTCCCGCTGTACGACACGAGCTCGCCCGAACAGGTGCGGTGGGTGCTGGAGGACTCCGGCGCGGTTGCCTGCCTGGTGGAGACGGCCGACCACGCCACCACCGTCGAGCAGGTGCGCGCCCACCTGCCGGAACTGAAGACAGTCGAGGTGTTCGAAGACCACGGGGTGCAACGGCTGAGCGACGCCGGCCGCCAGGTGAGCGACGAGCAGATCGAGGCCCGGCGGGCGGCCGTCGACCTCGACGCGCTCGCCACGGTGATCTACACCTCGGGCACCACCGATCGGCCGAAGGGCTGCGAGCTGACCCACGGCAACTTCATGCTCGACGTCGCCAACGTCACCCAGGGGCTACCCGAACTCTTCCTCACCCCCGGCCGCTCCACGCTGATGTTCCTGCCGCTGGCGCACGTCCTCGCCCGGATTCTCGAGATCGCCTGTGTGATGACACGCACCCCCATGGGGTTCACCGCGGAACTGGCCAAGGTCAGCGACGATCTCGCGACCTTTCAGCCGACCTTCGTCCTCGCCGTCCCGCGGGTTTTCGAGAAGGTGTACAACACCGCGGCACACAAGGCCGCCGCCGCCGGCAAGGGCCGCATCTTCACGGCGGCTGCGGACGTCGCCGTCGCCTACAGCCGAGCCCAGGACACCGGAGGGCCCGGACTGTCGCTACGGGCCCGGCACGCGCTGTTCGACCGGCTGGTCTATGGCAAGTTGCGCGCAGCGCTCGGTGGCCGCGCCCGGTTCGCTATCTCCGGCGGAGCGCCGCTCGGCGAACGGCTCGGCCACTTCTACCGCGGCCTCGGGTTCACCGTGCTCGAGGGCTACGGCCTTACCGAGACCACTGCCGCCACGACGGCCAACATGCCTGGCCGGATCCACATCGGTACGGTCGGGCAGCCGATCGCCGGCACGGGCGTACGCATCGCGGACGACGGCGAAGTGCTCATCTCCGGGCCCAATGTCTTCCGCGGCTACTGGCGCAATCCGGATGCCACCGCGGAGACGTTGTCTGCAGACGGCTGGTTGCACACCGGCGACCTCGGCGAGCTCGACGACGAGGGATTCCTGCGCATCACCGGTCGGAAGAAGGAAATTCTGGTGACCTCCGGCGGGAAGAACGTCGCGCCGACAGTGTTGGAGGACCAGCTGCGGGCGCATCCGCTCGTCGGTCAGTGCATGGTGGTGGGCGACGCGAAACCGTACGTCGCCGCACTGGTCACTCTCGACCCCGAGGCGCTCCCCCGCTGGCTGGAGCAGCAGGGACGCCCAGCCGACACCGCAGCCGCCGACCTGGCCGACGATCCGCAGGTCCACACCGAGATCGAAGCGGCGGTCGCGCGAGCCAACTCGACGGTGTCGCGCCCGGAGGCCATCAAACGCTTCCGCGTGCTGCCGGTCGACTTCACCGAGGAGGGTGGGCAGCTCACCCCAACGATGAAGCTCAAGCGCAACGTCGTCATGGCGGAGTTCGCCGCCGAGGTCGACGCCCTCTACTCGTGAGTCGACGCTCCCGCAGTCGACACTCCCGGAGCAGACCCGTCGAGTAGCTCGGCCAGCTGCTCGGCGAGCACCTCCCAGCGCCACTCCCTTGTCACCCACGCCCGCCCGCGCGCCCCCATCGCGCGCGCCTCACCACGGTCGAGCAGCAACCCAGTGATCCGCGCGGCAACCGCGCGCTCGTCCCTGCCGTCCACGACGTGACCGGTGCGGCCGTCGAGCACCGCGTCGGGAGCCCCGCCCGAGCGTCCCGCGACAACGGGTAGTCCAGTCGCGGACGCCTCTAGGTAGACGATGCCGAGACCTTCCACGTCGAGACCCTTGCGGCGCGTCCGGCACGGCATCGCGAAGACGTCGCCCGCGGCGTAGTACGAAGGGAGCTCCGACCACGGCACCGACCCGGTGCAGACGACGGAGGAGAAGACACCGACCGACTCGGCCAGCGCCTCGATCCGACGTCGGTCGGGCCCGCCGCCGACGAGCAGCAGCACCGCGTCCGGCACCTGCGCGCGGATGGTCGCCAGCGCGCGCACCAGCACGTCCTGGCCCTTGCGCGGGACCAGCCGGGACACGCAGAGCACCACCGGCCGGTCGCCGAGGTGATGGCGGCGGCGTACGGCGGCGCCGTCGGCCTCGGGCCGGAAGACGGTGACGTCGACGCCCGGCGGGAGGCGGCGCAGCCGCCCGGTCGCCGCGGGTGAGAGCGCCCCAGCGATGCGGCCGCGGGTGTAGTCCCCCAGGTAGGTGAGCACGTCCACGCTGTCACCGATGCGCCGCAGTGCCTGACGCCCTCCCGGCAGCTGCGCCCATCCCGCCTCGTGACCGTGGGTGGAGGCGACCACCCGTTCGACGCCGGCGCGGCGCAGCGTTGGCGCCAACAGGGCGAGGGGAGCTGCCGCGCCGAACCACACAGCCGTGCAGCCCCGCTCGCGCAGGAGGGACAGCGCCCTTCTTCGTACGGAGGGCACCGGCAGCATGAGCGAGGTCGGGTGGCGTACGACGGGGAAGCGCTGCGCGACGTCGAACTCCGCGGCGCCGTCCCACCGCGGCGCGTAGACCGTCACCGCATCGGGCGGCAACCGGCTCACCAGGGCGTGTACGAACGACTGGATCCCCCCGGCCCGCGGGGGGAAGTCATTGGTCACCACCAGCGTGCGACGCACGTCAGGGCACCAGGTTGGCTGGTTGGGGCTCTCCGTGAACCGCCGCCCAGGAGCGGGCCAGCGCGATGCGCTGCGGGGCGGTGGGGTGGGTGGCGAACGCGAGGTACGCCGGCAGCGGCGGGTCGAGGTCGGAGAGGTTGGCCACCGCGAGCTGCCGCTGCAGTCGGGCGTATCCCGCCGGCTCGCGGGTGAGGTCGAGGGCGTGGACGTCGGCACGGGCCTCGATGCGGCGGGACACCAAGGACTGCACCGGTGTGGAGACGAGGCCGAGCACGGAGATGGCGAGCAGCAGCAGCGCGACGGCCGCCGGATCACCGGGGCCGGCAGCACCCGCCCGGCGCAGCAGCGGCCGCGAGGTCACCACCAGGTGCAGGACGCACAGGCCGGCGGCGACGCCGAGCGCCCCCAGCAGGGTGCCGTAGAACACGTCACCGCGCTTCGCGTGGCCCAGTTCGTGGGCCACGATGAGGCGGACTTCGGCTGGCGACCCACGGCGCAGCAGCGTGTCGTAGACGACGATGCGCCGGCTCCCGGCGAAGCCCGACACGTAGGCGTTGAGCGTGCTGGTGCGCCGGGAGGCGTCGGCGATCAGCACGTCCTCGACCTCCAACCCGTCCGCACGGGCGAGCGCCAGCAACGACGTACGCAGTGGCCCGTCGGCCATCGGCGTGAAGCGGTTGAACACCGGCTCGACCGCCAGCGGGTAGGCGAAAGAGACCACAGCGACGAGGACGGCCCCGCCGGCCGCCGCAGATGCCCACCACCAGCGCGGCAGCACCCGGCTCAGCGCCACCACCCCGACCAGGATCACCAGCGTGAGACCAGCGCTCACCGCGAACCCTTTCGCGAGGTCGCCGGCCCACGCCGGCCAGTCGCGGGTGGAGAGGCCGTAAGCGCGCCGCACCTGCTCGACGCGGGCGTCGAGGGGTACCACGGCCAGCCGGCCGAGCAGTAGCAGCACGAGACCGCCCACCGCGACCTGCCACACCCAGCCGCCACCCAACGGCCGCGCGGCAATCCGCACCAGCCGAGCTCCAAGCGGAGTGAGCCCAAGAGCGGCGGCCACCGCTAGTCCACCGAGGAGGGAGACGTACGCCGGAGGACGCAGCGCCGCGTGGTAGGCGTCTTCCCTGGTTCGCTCCGCCACAGTGAAGTCACGGGCCGGCGAGGTGGCGACGCCGCCACCGGGGACGGGTCCGTCGAGCGGTTGCCACGGCACGGTCAGCGCCACCGCCGCAGCAAGTCCGATGAGCAGGGCCAGTGCCGTGGCCAGAGCGGCGCGACGACCCGAGCCCGGGCGTGAACCGGCACTCTTGCCGCCGGTCACCGGGCGAGGGCGTCCAGCTCGGCCCGCCACCGGGCGGTGAACCGCGCGGTCGTGGTGCCCGCGACCTTGCGCAGGGCACGATCGAGTGCCCGGCCACGGTCATTGGACTCCGCCGCACCCACCGCCCGGTAGACCCGAACCAACCCGCGCTCGTCAGCGAGGCGGGCAAGGACGCGGCAAGCGAGCCAGCCGGCCTCGTACGCGGCCGCTTGCGGCGCCCCCGGGTCGAACTCCTTGTTCGCCGGGAGGCGGGCCGGCGGGCCCTCGACGCGGACGCGCTCCAGCAGTTCTTGGGCAGCCAGCTCCACCGGGACGCGGGTGTCCTGGTAGCCGACGTAGTCGGCGAAGCCCTCGGACAGCCACATCGGGGTCGCCGGTCCGGTGGCGGAGCGGGTGGCGACGTGGGTGATCTCATGGCGCAGGATCACTCGCCGACCGACCAGGCTGAGCTGCCCGAACGCCCAGGGGTTGAGGACGACCCGGTCCGCGGAATCAGCGGGCGACGACCCGGCGCGCTGTCGCAGCCGGCCCACGGTGACCGCGGCCAGGCGTCCGACCTCGTCGGGGTGACGGTCGAGGAGGGCGGCAGCCTGCGCCGCCGTTTCGGGGGCGAGCACGACAACCTGCCGGGACCATCTGTGTCCCCACACCTTCGAGACGGCAGGCACCGCCTTGTCGACCGCCCCGGCCAGTTCACGCAACCGCGAACGAGGGGTGAGCCCGAGCACCAGGCTGTGGCGACCCTGCACCGCCCGCACCCGCCCCAGCTCCCAGAGGTCGCGCCTCTCCCCCCCGCCCGGCAGCGGCGACTCCGCACTGACCCGCCAGCCCCCGTCCCTGCGGACGAAGCGCAGCTGGGCTTCGCGGGAGAGCCAGGCGCCATCGACCCCCGCCAGCCGGTGCCGGACGCCTACCTGCGCGGTCCACACCCGGGGCGTCGAGCTGGCGCTGGGAGCCCCACGCGGCGCCCCGCTGCGCGCGCCGGGGTCGGCCGCGGCCTGCTGGGTGATCGGAGTGCGCAGGACGTAGTCGTAGCCGCCGAGCGGAACCTCGGCGAGATGGCGAAACAGCCGAGTTTGGGTGCGGCGTACCCGGGGGCTCGTCATGTCGGCGGTGGCCAGGAAGGCCGCCTCGTCCCGCTCGAGGAGTGCCTGCGCACGGTCGGCGAGCAGTTGGCTCACCGCAGCGCTACGGCTCGCGGCGGCCCGGCGGGCCGCGCGCGCCAACGCGCGCTCTGCCTGCTTGGCGGCCTTCTGCGCCGCCTTGGCGCGGGCCGCCGCGCGGTCGGGCTGATCCCGCAACGGAGGTATCACCCGCAACTGCGGATGCCCCGCCCGCGCCCACCGATCGGCCGGTTGCTGCGGTGTTGCTCGATCGGAGGGGCTCGGAGTGGAAGCCGCCGGGTCCTGAGTCGTCGGCGGCGCCTCGACTACCGGCGCTGTGCTGCCCGGCAGCGCGTGGCCACCTGGCGAGCCGGCAGCGCCGAGCACAAGCGCCGCGGTGACGATCGCCGCCACGGCGGCGAGTCCGACGCCCACCATCGGCCACGCCGCTCGCCGACCGTCGCCGCTGGCCCGCCCCGCGTGTCGGCGCAGGCGGGACGGCGTCGGCCCAGACTCCACGCCCCGATCGTAGGCGTGGCGACGCTGCACCGACCGTTCCTCCGCAGAAGTGGAGGCGACGCACGAACCAGAACAGCCGAACAACCGAGGTCATCACCCCGCCGCCAGATCCCGACGAGACAGCCGGAGCGGCGGTAACAGACCTCCCTCCGCCAGTGCAGCGATCGCCTGACGCTCGGCGTCGTCGAGGTCCACGCCCGCTGGCGGGGCACCGAGCAGTGCTGTCACTACGCACTCCCCGCACGCATGCCCGCGGACTTCGCAGCTGTCGCAGTCGATGAGCATGAACACTCCTTCGTCGTCACTGTCGTCGTCACTGACTCCCTGCAGCGCGACGCTAGAGCCCGACACCGACAGATTCCGGCCACGAGGGCCGAGCACTTCCCGCAGAGTTACCGATCAGCTGCGAGCGAGGCGGCGCAGCAGCGCCGTCGAGGGCACCGAGCGCGCTCCGGCACGGCGTAC
>JBBSMJ010000082.1:0-6331 GCA_038233235.1 Actinomycetes bacterium
CGCCATCGAGGCACCCGGCTGGCGGGGGGCGCTGCTCCAGGTGCGGACGACGGTGGCCAGCCCGCTCGTCCCGCCTACCCCACCGACCCCACCCTCGGCGTGCCAGCGCACGAGGTCGGCGAGCACGTCACGCACGCCGACTCCCCGCGGCGCTGCCCACGGCGGACACCAGGGCGGCGAGGCGTTCCAGCGCGTCGAGGCTGTGCCCGTCGACGAAGTCGTCGACGTACGGCAGCGCGGCGGCCATTCCCCCGGTCAGCGGCTGGTAGCCCGGACGCGCCCGGTGGGGGTTGGCCCACACGACGCGGTGGGCGAGCAACCGCAGTTGCGCCAGCTGGTCCCCCAGCAACGTCGGGTCGCCGCGTTCCCACCCGTCGGAGGCGACCACCACGATCGCCCCGCGGGCCATGCCGCGCCGGCCCCACCGCGCGAGGAACGCCTTCAGCAGCTCACCGAGCCGGGTACCACCGCTCCAGTCCGGTACGGCGGCGGCCACCGCGCGCAGGGCCGTGTCCGGGTCCCGCTGCCGCAGCTCGCGAGTGACCCGGGTGAGGCGGGTCCCGATGGTGAACACCTCGGTGGCGCGGCGTCGGCGTACGGCGGCATGGGCGAAACGCAGCAGCGCGTCGGCGTACGGCGCCATCGACCCGCTGACGTCCACCAGCAGCACGACGCGGCGGGCGCGTACCCGGCGGCGGCGGCGCAGCAGCCGCGGGGTCTCCCCGCCGTAGCGCAGCGTCGCGCGCACCGTGCGCTGGATGTCGACAGCGCCGGTGTGGGCCGCGCGGTGTCGGCGGGATCGGCGCGTGGGGGCCGGCGCGCCGAGCAGCGCGAGCAGCCGGCGCAGCTGATCCAGCTCGGCGGCGTCGAGCAGGGCGATGTCGCGCTGGCGCAGCACGTCGAGCTCGCTGGCGGCGGCCGCAGCCACGGCGTCGTCGGCGTCCTCGGTGGCGCGGTCACCGTACGCAGGGCGCACCGCGGCGGCCGTACGCCACTCCGCCGCTGGGTCCAGCAACGGGACGCTGCGACCGGCCGTGGGGCGTAGGCCGGAGAAGTACGCCGTAAACGCCCGGTCGTAGCGGGCGAGATCGTCGTAGCCGGAGCACAGCGTGACACGGCCGGCCCAGAAGACGTCCTCGCGACGCAACACGTCGACGTAGTCGAGGGCGGCCACCATGGCCTGCACCCGGTCCGGGCTCGCTGCGACTCCGGCACTCCGCAGCGCACGCGCGAACCCGACCATCGTCGCGGTGACGTCGCCCGTGGGCTCCGTCAGCTGAGCAGTCATGTCAGGGTCCGGCCGGTGCGGTCAGCACATCCGCCACGCCGATCTGCTGGACGCGGGCGACGTCCTCCCGGTACTTCAGCACCGCGCCGAGTGAACTCACGGCCAGGTCGAGGTCGAACTCCCGCGCTCCCAGGGTGACCAGCGCCTCGGTCCAGTCCAGCGTCTCCGCGACGCCCGGCGGCTTGAGTAGGTCCTGGCCACGCAGCCCCTGCGCCGCGCGGGCAACGCCGGCAGCCAGCGACTCGGTGGCCGCCGGCAGCCGGCGGCGGATGATGGCCACTTCCCGCTCGAGCGTCGGGTGCTCCAGCCAGTGGTAGAGGCAGCGGCGCTTGAGCGCGTCGTGCACGTCTCGGGTGCGGTTGGACGTCACCACCACGACGGGCGGTTCGGCGGCGCGGATCGTGCCGAGTTCCGGCACGGTGATGGCGTACTCGCTCAGCACCTCGAGCAAGAACGCCTCGAACTCGTCGTCGGCCCGGTCGACCTCGTCGACCAGCAGCACGCTCGGACTTGTCTGCACCGCCTGCAACAACGGCCGGGCGAGCAGGAAGCGCTCGTCGTACAACTCCGCCTCGAGCGCGCCGACATCGCGTACGCCGGCTGCTTCGGCGGCGCGCAGGTGCAGCAGCTGGCGGGGAAAGTCCCAGTCGTACAGGGCCTGCGCGGCGTCGAGGCCCTCGTAGCACTGGAGCCGGATCAGCGGCGCGCCGAGTACGGCGGCCAGCGCGGTGGCAAGAGATGTCTTCCCGACGCCGGCGTCGCCCTCCAGGAACAATGGCCGGCGCATGCGCAGCGCGAGGTACGCCGCGGTCGCCGTGCCTTCGTCGACGAGGTAGCTGTGCGTCTCCAACTGCGCAGCCAAGCTCTTCGGCGTATCCGCCGTCTCGAGCGCCATGTGCGGGTCCGCAGCCACCGCCCGACGGTACCTCGCGAGAGTCGGCGGATCAGTCGTCGCGCTCGGTGCGGGTCTGGGCGGTGACCAACGCCGCGAGCTCCGCGGTCGCCCGCCGGGCTCGCGCGCCGCCGGAAGCCTGCACGCCCATCGCCGACAGCGTCTCCCCGTCGGAGGTGTCGAGCACCAACCACGGCTCGCCGTCATTCAGGTGCACGTCGACCACCTGGGCCCACTCCAACTGATGGGTACGCACCAGGTTGACCACCGTCAACCCACTCTCCGCAGCAGTGATGCGCGGCCGCGCCATCACCCCGAGGACGCACGCAATGGCTACGCCGACAAGGATCAGGCCGACTCGGTCGATCACGCTGAACGGCCGGACACCGGAGGAGGGCAGCGCCAGCGCCACGACCACGACGGTGACCAGCACAGCGGCCGCGACGGCGTACGCAACGACCCGGGTACGACGGGGTCGCCAGGTCACCGGCAGCGCGGGCGGCCCGACCGGCGGCTCCTCCCCGGTGGACACCGCGAGCCCGCCTATAACCGGCAGGCGTGGATGTCGGTGACGAGGATCCCGCGGGCCCCCAGCTCCCACAGCTCGTCCATGACCCGATTGGTGTCCTTGCGCAGCACCATCGCGCGGACGGCGTACCAGCCCGCGTGCTGCAGCGGGGAGATCGTGGGCGACTCGATGCCTGGCGTGACGAGGCAGGCTGCGTCGAGCTGCTCGGCGCGTACGTCGTAGTCCATGACGACGTATTGGCGCGCGACCAGGACGCCGCGCAGGCGACGGACCAGCTGTTGCACCTGGGGGGTCTCCGGCTCTCCCGCGCGGCGCACCAGCACGGCCTCCGAGTGCAGGATCGGCTCCCCGACGATCTCCAGCCCGGCCTGCCGCAGGGTGGTCCCGGTCGCCACGACATCGGCCACGACGTCGGCCACTCCGAGGCGTACGGCGGTCTCCACCGCCCCGTCCAGCCTGGTCACCTCCGCCTCGACCCCGGCGTCGGCGAGGTGCTTGGCGACGACCCCGGCATAGGAGGTGGCGACACGCAGGCCGGCGAAGTCGCGCACCGAGGTGGCGGTGCCCGGCCGCGCGGCGTAGCGCAGCGTCGAGGCACCGAAGCCGAGCTCGAGAATCTCCTCCGCGGCCGTCCCCGAGTCACGCAACAGGTCCCGCCCGGTGACACCGACGTCGAGCCGTCCGGACCCGACATAGACGGCGATGTCCCGCGGGCGCAGGAAGAAGAACTCCGCATCGTTGTCCGGATCGAGCAGCACCAGCTCGCGGGTATCCGCGCGCTCCCGGTAGCCGGCCTCGCGCAGCATCGCGCCGGCCGGTTCGGCCAGCGTTCCCTTGTTGGGCACCGCGATCCGCAGCATGCCTGCCTCTACGTCCTTTCCCCGTGTCCGCGCCGACAGCCCGCCCGCGTCACAGTCGAGCGTAGACGTCGTCGAGGGTGAGCCCGCGGGCGAGCATGAGCACCTGCACGTGGTACAGCAGCTGGGAGATCTCCGCGGCGGTCCGCTCTCGCGACTCGTGCTCCGCCGCCATCCACGCCTCCGCCGCTTCCTCGACGACCTTCTTGCCGATCTCGTGAACGCCCGCGTCCAGCGCCGCCACGGTCGCCGAACCTGGCGGTCGCGTGCGCGCCTTTGTCTCCAGTTCGGCGTACAGCTCGTCGAAGGTCTTCATCGCGCGTCAACCTCGCGCAGCGCCAGGACCGTCGCGACCGCGGCGAGCGCCGCCTCGTGTCCTTTGTCCTCCTTTGCTCCGGGCAGTCCGCTGCGCTCGTGTGCCTGCTCGTCGGTGTCACAGGTGAGCACCCCGAAGCCGACCGGTACGCCGGTGCGCACCGCAACGTCGGTAAGTCCTGCGGTCGCGGCCTGACAGATGTAGTCGAAGTGCGGGGTGCCGCCGCGGACGACGACGCCGAGTGCGACAACCGCATCGCAACCGGCCGCGGCGAGCACGCGGGCGGCGACCGGAAGCTCGAACGCTCCGGGGACGCGGACGACAGTCGGCGTATCGATCCCGCACTCGTGCAGCGCGCGCAAGGCACCGTCGAGAAGGCCCGCCATTACCTCCGCGTGCCAGCGGGCGGCGACGACTCCGACCCGCAGCTGCGCCGCGCCGTCCACGCGCAGTTCGGGGGCGCCTTTGCCACTCACGTCGGGCTCCCTTCGGGGCGCTCCACCGGATCGAGGCCGGGAATGTCGTGGCCCATGCGGTCGCGCTTGGTCCGCAGATAGCGCAGGTTGTCTGGGGTCGGCGTGACCGGCAGCGGTACCCGCCCGACCACGCGCAGCCCGAAGCCTTCGAGCCCTGCTCGCTTCGCCGGGTTGTTGGTCAGCAGCCGCATGCTGCGGACGCCGATGTCGGCGAGGATCTGCGCGCCGGTGCCGTAGTCGCGGGCGTCGACGGGCAGCCCGAGCGCGAGGTTGGCGTCGACGGTGTCCGCGCCGCCGTCCTGCAGCTCGTAGGCCTGCAGCTTGTGCAGCAGCCCGATGCCGCGGCCCTCGTGCCCGCGGACGTAGAGGATGACGCCGCGCCCCTCCTCGGCAATCGCCGACAGCGCCACGTCGAGCTGCGGTCCGCAGTCGCAGCGCAGCGACCCGAAGACGTCCCCGGTCAGGCACTCGGAGTGCACTCGGACGAGCACGTCTTCCCCGTCGCCGATGTCGCCGTACGCCAGCGCGACGTGCTCCGCGCCGTCGAGCATGCCGCGGTAGCCGAACGCCCGCCACCGGCCGTAGCGGGTGGGCAACGTGGTCTCCACGAGGCGCACGACGGTTCGCTCGGTGCGCCGTCGGTAGGCGATCAGGTCGGCGATGGAGACGAGGGCGAGCCCGTGCACGTCGGCGAAGCGGCGCAGGTCGGGCAGCCGGGCCATCGTGCCGTCGTCGTTGACGATCTCGCAGACCACCCCGGCCGGGGTCAGTCCGGCGAGCCGAGCCAGGTCGACGGCGGCCTCGGTGTGACCCGGCCGGCGCAACACCCCACCCTCGGCGGCGCGCAGCGGGAACACGTGGCCGGGCCGGGTCAGCTCGTACGGCTCGGTCGCGGAGTCCACCAGCACCTTGATGGTGTGGGCGCGGTCCAGTGCAGAGATCCCGGTGCTCACCTTGTCGCGGGCGTCGACCGACACGGTGTACGCCGTACCGCGCCGGTCCTGGTTGACCCGCGTCATCGGCGGTAGCTCGAGCCGGTCGAGTTCGCGTCCCTCCATCGGTACGCAGACGACCCCGCTGGTGTGCCGGATGGTGAACGCCAGCAGCTGCGGCGTGGCCTTGGCGGCGGCGAAGACGAGGTCGCCCTCGTTCTCCCGGTCGGCGTCGTCGACGACGATCACCGGCTTGCCGGCGGCGATGGCGGCGACCGCCCGCTGGATCGAGTCGAGCGGACGGTCGACTGGTGTCTCGGCGGCGGTCACGGGTTCCGCCACTGCAGCAGCCGTTCGACGTACTTCGCCAACACGTCGACCTCCACGTTCACTGCATCGCCCCGGCGCTTGTGCCCCAGCGTCGTGCGCTCCAGCGTCGTGGGAACGAGCGACACGGTGAGGTGGGTGTCGTCGACGGAGACCACGGTCAGCGAGACGCCGTCGATGGTGACCGAACCCTTTTCCACGACGTAGCGCGCGAGGCCGGCCGGCAGCTCGACCTGCACGAGCTCCCAGCGGTCGCCGGGGGTGCGCTCACCAATCCGGCCGACGCCGTCGACGTGGCCTTGGACGACGTGGCCGCCGAGTCGGCCGTCGACCGGCACCGGGCGCTCCAGGTTGACTCGGCTGCCGGCGCTCAGCCCGCCCAGGCTGGACCGGTCGAGGGTCTCGCGCATGACGTCGGCCGTCACCTCGCCGGTGCCGTCGACGCCGGCCTCGACGTCGACCACGGTGAGGCACACGCCGTCGACCGCGAGGGAGTCGCCGGGCACAGTGCCGGCCGTCAGTCCGGGCGCCCGCAGCCGCAGCCGCGCCGAGTCGCGGCCGCGCTCGAACTCGACGACCTCGCCCAGCTGCTCGACGATGCCGGTGAACATCTCAGGCCTCCCTGGCGACCGGGCGGGCGGTGATCCGTACGTCGTCGCCGATCCGGGCGACGTCCTCCAGCTGCAGCCACCAGGCGTCGCCGATGCTTCCCGC
>JBBSMJ010000083.1:0-6299 GCA_038233235.1 Actinomycetes bacterium
GACCCTCGCGGCGCTGACCCGGCGGCGGTACCGACGCGTGTTCGAGCCCGGGTGCAGTCTCGGACTGCTGACCGAGGGACTAGCCCAACGCGCGGATCAGGTCCTCGCCACCGACGTCGCCGAGGCGGTGCTGCGTCAAGCCCGCGCGCGGTTGGGTCAGCTGCCGACCGTGCGGGTGGAGCGCATCGGCGTACCGCAGGAGTGGCCGTCCGGCACATTCGACCTCATCCTGCTCAGTGAGGTGGGCTACTACCTGAGCGACGACGACCTCGCGACACTCGCCACCCGGGCCGCGGCGAGCCTCGATGACGGCGGCACGCTGCTCGCCGTGCACTGGCGGCATCCGGTCGCGGACTACCCGTTGACCGGAGATGACGTCCACGAGGTGCTCGGCGCCGCCGCCGGCCTGCGCGGCCTCGTGCGCCACGTCGAGGACGACTTCCGGCTCGACCTCTGGATCCGTGGGACGGTGCGCTCCGTCGCCGCGGAGGAAGGGCTGGTGTCGTGATCGACCGGGTGGCCGTCGTCGTACCGGTCCGCGATGAGGAACTGCTGCTTCCTCGCTGCCTCGATGCCCTCGCCGCCGCCGCCGCGCTGGCGGAGAACGAAGGCGTGCCGACGTCGATGACGGTGGTGCTCGACCGCTGCCTCGATCGCAGCGCCGAAGTGGTGGCGTCGTACGAGGGTCTCTTCGCCGACCTGCGGGTCGTGGTCAGCTCGGCCGGCCGCCCAGGACCGGCCCGCGCCGCGGGGGTGGCGGCCGCGCTGGCGACAACCGACCCGGCCAGAGCGTGGGTTGCGTGTACCGACGCCGACTCGGTGGTGCCAGTGGACTGGCTGGTGCGGCAGCTCGGCTGGGCGGAGGAGGGCTGGGACGCCGTCGTCGGCACCATCACCGTCGATTCCTGGGCGCACTGGAGCCCGCAGGTTGCCACTCGCTTCGGGCGGCACTACGAGCACCGGCCGTCTTGGGCGGACCCCGACGCCGGCCACCACCACGTGCACGGCGCCAACCTCGGCGTGCGCGGGGCCGCCTATCTGGCGGCGGGCGGCTTCCCAGCGCTGGAGGTCGGCGAGGACCAGGCCCTGGTCGCGGCGCTCGTCGAGTCCGGCGCCCGCGTCCTGCGCACGGCGGCGCTCCCGGTGATGACGAGCGGACGGTGCCACGCTCGCGCCAGCGGAGGCTTCGCCGCATTCCTCTCCGCGCTGAGCAGTTGAGCGGGCGGCTGGCTGGTCACCGCACCACCCGACCGCGCAGCACCACCCGCACCGGACGAGCCAGTGTCGTCAGGTCGCTGCGCGGATCGGCGTCGTAGACCACCAGGTCGGCGAGCGCCCCCTCGCTGAGCCCCGGCGCGAAGCCCAACCACTCCCGGGCCCGCCACGACGCGGCCCCGAGTGCCGCGTCGGCGGGTAGCCCCGCCTCGTGCAGCGCGCGCACCTCCTCGGCGATCCGCCCGTGACTGATCCCCCCGCCCGCATCGGTGCCGGCGAAGATTTCGACGCCCGCCTCGTAGGCCGTGCGCACCATGGGCCGTGCCCGGGAGTGCAGCTGGCGCATCTGCTCGGCGTACGACGGGAAGCGGGCGGCCTGCTCGGCGATGGCTGGGAACGTGTCGACGTTGATCAGCGTGGGCACCAGCCCGACCGCGCGTTCCGCCATCACCGTGAGCAGCGCGTCGTCGAGTCCGGTGCCGTGCTCGACGCAGTCGACACCGGCGGCCAGCAGATCGGGCAGCGCATCGCTGCCGAAGACGTGCGTGGTGACCCGAGAACCGGCCGCATGCGCCGCGGCGACCGCTTCGGCGAGCGCCTCGGGGGGCCAGCACGGCCCAAGGCGCGCGGCGTCGCGGTCGATCCAGTCCCCGACAATCTTCACCCACCCATCGCCGCGAGCGGCCTGCTCCGCTGCCATCTGGGGCAGCGCGTCCGGCTCGATCTCCACGCCGTAGTTGCGCAAGTAGCGTCGGGTGCGGGCGATGTGCCGCCCGGCGCGCACGATCCGCGGCAGATCGGGACGGTCGTCGATCCAGCGCGTGTCGACCGGTACGCCGCAGTCGCGAGCCAGCAACATGCCGGCGTCGCGCTCGGTGAGCGCCTGCCGCTCGGTCTCGTCGATGGCGACGCCGCCATCGGGACCGAGGCCGATGTGGCAGTGTGCGTCGACCAGGCCGGGCAGGATCCAGCCGGCGCCGACCGCCTGTGCGTCGCGGACCGGCTCGTAGGTGACTCGGCCGTCGACGACGTACAGGTCGCGGTGCTCCGCGTCGGGGAGTACGACGCCCCGCACGTGCAGCGCGGGCGGTTGCGGCGATCCGTCCGGCGGCCCAGCGTTCGCCGGCCCAGCGTCCGGCGGCCCAGGATGAGATGGCACGGCCGGCACGGTAGCGCCCCGGGCCGGGCCGCCCGCGAGTCAGTTCGGGTCGAACTCGGCGAGCGCGTCGCCGACCTCGCCGCACCGCTGCAGCAGCGGCAGCAACGCGCTCCAGGTGTAGAAGGGGTCGGCGTCAGGGGAGTCGGCGCCCTTTCCCGAGCGCTGCCCGTAATTCTCCCAGGACCGCCGCTGCTCCCATCCGCGCGCGAACAGGGCAACGCTGCGCGCGGCCAACCAATCGGCTTCCTCGGTGTAGCCGTAGCGGCGGAGGCCGAGGAACGTGAGCCAGTTCAGCGGCGGCCACACCCGCCCCCGCCAGTAGGTGTTGTCGCCACTTGCTGTGTCGTCGTGCGTCGTGGCTCCCACCGGCCACTCCCCCGCGAAGCGAGTCTCGTCGGTGATCCACCCGCGGACCAGCGCCTCCGCCTGCTCGGCAGTGGCGATGCCCGCGATCAGCGGATAGCACGAGGTCGGCGTGACCGAACGTACGAAGTCGCCGTCCCACCGGCGGTTGGCGAAGACCTCTCGGGTCGGATCCCACAGATCGCGGCGTACGGCAGCGGAAAGTTCGCGGCACCGGGCTCGCAGGGCGACCGCTTCGTCGGCAGGTCGGCCGAGGGTGTCGGCCAGCGCGGCGAGCAGCATGCCGTCGAGTACCAGGAGGCTGTTCAGCCCGACGTCCTCCACGTCGAGGGTGTGCGTGTCGGCGCGGAAGCTTGCCTCGTCGTGCATCGGTGAGTTGTCCATCGCCGACTCGTCCATGGCGGCGAGCTTGGTGTGCACGAAGTGGCCGTCGCCGACCGGGGACGACCCGTACTCCAGGACGCCGTTGGCGTTGCCGTCGCGTAAGGCGAACCAGTGCCAGAACGCGCGGTGAAGCACGGGATAGGCGGCCTCGACCGCGCCCGAGGGCTCGCGGCTACCGGTCCGCCACACGATCCAGGTCGCCAGCGCGCCGATCGGCGGATGCGAACGGTCCACCCACCTGGTGCGGCCGGAGCACAGCGCGGCGAGCCGTCCCTGGTCGGTCGCATTGCCCAGCGTTGCGCGCAGGTTGTCCGCGGCGAGTGCCGGGTCACCGGCGTACGCCGCAAGCACCGCGTGCACGAAGCCGTCGATCTGCCATACCCCCCACCCGCCGAACTTGCGTCCCACCCACGCGCGCGTGGACACGGTGTAGCGGCGGCGGTGGACCGGATCCCAGACGGTGTTCCAGCCCAGGATGTCGCGCACCGGGTCGTCAGCCACCGCGGCGGTGACCGGCCGGAGCCGGGCGGCAGGGGTGGTCCGCGACACGGCGAACCGCACCAGCGGGGCCACTGCGGTGAAGCGCAGCACCGCGCTGCGCCCGTTCTCGCGCGTCGGCGGCCGGAAGTAGTAGCCGCAGTCTTCGAACTCACGGCGTACGTCGGACGCGTCGGCGTACAGGTCGATACTGACCGGCCGCACGTCGGTGGTCATCTGCCAGCTGCCGGTCGGACCGTCGGCGACGACCAGCGGAGGCTCGACGTAGCGGCGCTCGCCAGGAGGGACGTCGACCCGCACGGCGCCGGCGGCGTCCGGCGTCGCCGTCCACCCCACGTCCAGGACGAACCACGTGCGCAACGCCCACTCGGCCAGCCGCAGCACTTCGATCTCGCCGGCGAGGTCGTCGCCGGCGGAGGTCAGCCGCAGCCGGATGGCGGCACCCGCGTGCTCGCACACCAGCTCGGCGAAGGAACCGTCCGTCGAGTGCGAGCCGTAGGTCAATCCACCGCTCTGCACCGGGAAGTCGGTGTAGCGCCCCGCACTGGTCGAGAAGACCCCTACGCGTACGGCGAAGCCGGTGGCGACGTGTGTGGCGGCGGCCGGGTGGTCGACGTCGTACGTGCCCCACCCCGGCGCGGAGGTCACCTGGCCAGCTCCGCCGCCACAGAGGTCAGCGTCACGTGCGGCGTGTACAGCGCCATCGCGTCCAGCGCACGGCGATGGGACGCGTCGTCGAGTCCGGCGCAGGCGTCGGCGACGACGCGCACGCGACGGCCGTCGTCAACCGCGCCGAGCACGGTGGAGAGCACGCAACAGTCTGTGGACACACCCGCCACGACCAGCGCGCCGTCGCCGACTATCCCCGCCAGCTCCTCCCCCCACTTGCCGAAGCGAGCGGCGGACACTACGGGTGCGTCGGAGTCTGCCCACGGCTCGACGAGGTCGTACCCGGCTGCGTTAGCGGGGTCGAGGGCGAACGGCCATTCGGCGTAGTAGTCCGCCCAGGCCGCGGTGGGATGCTGATGCGGAAGGAAGCGGGTGAGGACGGTGCGGCCGGCGTACGCCGTCTCCAATCGGCGGCAGGCCGCTGCGGCGGCGGCGAAGCCCGGGGTGACCCACGGGCTTTCCGGTTCGGCAAAGACCCGCTGGAGGTCGACGAGGACCAGCCAGTCGGTCGACTCGCCCGTCATCCGGTGGCCGTCAGCGTCATCGGGCGACGCGTGACCGCGGCCGCCACACGGTCGTCGACAGCACCGCGTACAGCACCGCGGCCAGCCCGAACGCGAGGAACACCCCGAGGTTGCTGGCTCCCACACTGCCGTCGCGCGCGGCGTCGGTGAGCAGGAAACCGAGCACCTTGGCGACGTTGGGGTCGAAGGAGGTGACGGTGCCCAGACCGATGACGGAGGCCACCACCAACGACGTGGCCCCGGCCGGGTTGAGCGCACCGTGCACGCCGGAGGGCCGGTAGAGGTCGTCCTCGGCGTAGCCACCGCCGCGGTGGAGCAGCAGGTCGACGAGGAAAACCGCCGCCCAGGACGCCATGACGACGCCGATGGAGATGAGGAATGCCTGGAAGGGTCCGAAGAAGTCGGGCGCGAAGAACACGATGTACGCCCCGCCGAGCAGCATGAGCACGCCGTCCACGAGCACTGCCAACGCCCGGGGGATCCGCACTCCCAGGGCAAGCAGGTTCAGGCCCGAGGAGTAGATGTCCATGATCGCGCCCGCGACGAAGCCGAGGATGGCGGTGATCAGGTACGGCACCAGGAACCAGGTGGGCAACGGCCCGGCCAGTGCTCCGACCGGGTCGGCCCCGGCTGCGTCGGCGAGCCCTGGGTTGCTCGCCGTCAGCAGCACCCCGAAGAACATGAGCACGATCGGTGCGCTACTCGCGCCGAACGTCGTCCAGCCGGCGACGGCCGCGGGCGCCGACGACCGCGGCAGGTAGCGGCTGTAGTCGGCGCCGCAGTTGACCCAGCCCAGCCCGAGCCCGGACGCGGTGAGCGCGATGGCCCCGAGCAGCGACGCCGTGCTCCCGGCGGGCAGCGCCGCCGCGGCGGAAAGGTCGAGCTTGGGCAGCATGATGGCGAAGTAGACGATGGTCATCGCGACGAACGTCCAGGTGAACCACCGCTGCACGCGGAGGATGACCGCGTAGCCGTAGACACCGACCACGATGGTGACGAGGGCGGTGAGCACGAACGCCACCGCGAGCACGCCGTTGCCGGTCGGGCCGCCGGTGAGCCGGCCCAGCACGGTGCCGGCCGCCAGCGTCGCGAGGGAAACCAGCACGGTTTCCCAGCCGACGAGGGAGATGTAGCTGAACAGCGTCGGCAGCTTGTTGCCGTGGTAGCCGTACGGCGCCCGGCCCAGCGTCATGGTGGGGGCTCCCGCGCGGGTGCCCGCCAGGGCGACCAGCCCGACCAGCGCGAAGGATGCGAGGGCGCCGACCAGCGCCGCGACGAGGGACTGCCACAAACTCAGCCCGAAGCCCACGATGTAGACGCCGTACGCGATGCCGAAAAAGGAGAGGTTGGCGGCCGCCCACGGCCAGAACAGGTCCCGCGGGCTTCCTCGCCGGGCACTGTCCGGCACGTGCTCGATGCCGGTCTGCTCGACTTCCCAGCCCTGGGGCGCCGCCCCACGGTCCACCTCGGTCGCCACTGACCCTCCC